>JAESQS010000040.1 GCA_016765035.1 Kordiimonadaceae bacterium
ATGGTGTCGCTGCTGGAAGATGCACGGCGTGATGTATCACCTTCAACAAAGTCAGCAGTGATTGCGCGTTATTATGCGGGGATGCCTGATATTAACCGCGTTCAGTTTGAAACCGATATGGCTATTTTAGGGGCGCAGCGTCATGCAAAAGTATTGGGTATTTTTACTCGACTTAGCAGGCGGGATGACAAGCATATTTATCTCAAGCATATTCCCAGAGTGGCAAAACTGTTGCAGCAGTGCCTGCGCGCGCCAGCGCTAGCGGGTGTAAAGCAAGTTGTGGAGCAGTTGGTGCCAGAATATGCCCAAGCAGAAATTACGGCTCTAGGGCATATCTAGTTTAATTAAAGGCATCACCGGCCCACGCCCCGCTTACTCTCTGGCCCAACCACCCACTAGGATATGCTGTGGATGGGTAGGGGCGAGGGCGGATATGACTCTAATAAAGACGGATACGCTCTAGGGTGGCGGATTACTGTATTGCCGGAGGGGCTATGGTGCTTTGCCAAGGGGGCTATGGTGATTTAATAGTGTCTTGAAAAAGGCTATCATATGTCTCAACCATTCTTTCAATGCCGTAGATGCTTTCAGCTTTAGCCTTGTTTTTTGCCCCAATCTGAATAGCCAAGTCCGTATCTTCTATAATTTTTGTCAGATTTTCACCAAGTGTTTTGGCATTTTTGCCTGCAATGAAGGGTTTATTCTCTGGGGCCACCATTTCGGCGATATCACCCACATCAGTGCTCACAACAGGCAAGCCTGCTGCCATGGCCTCAAGCACGGAAAGCGGCATTTGCTCTGTGTCTGACGACAGGGCAAAAATATCAAAGGCAGGTAAAATGGCTTCTGGCCGTTTCATGTTGCGGGTGAATATAACGCGGCCTTTGCGGCACACTCTGTCAGCCAGCATTTGCAGCGGTGCTAGGCCAATGCCGTCCCCAACAATCACCAGTTTGCATTCGGGGTGGCTGTCCTCAATGTTGCTGAAGGCTTCAATCAAACGGCCAACGTTTTTTTCAAGCCGCAGACCAGCCACGGTGCCAACTATTATGTCAGTGCCTTTTAGATCATAAGCTTGCACAATATCGGGGTCTGCTGCGCCGCCAAAACGCGCGGTCTCTATGCCGTTGGGAATGAAAGCCAATTTCTGTGCGGACAGGTACCAGCCTTTCCGCGCCTGTTTTAGGAGGGTTAGGGAGGGCACGACCACTTTTGTGCACCACCTGTAAGCAAAGGCACGCATAACCCTGCGGGAAAACAGCTCTTTATTCTGCTCGTCAGAGGCAAAGCCATCTTGAATATGGATTGTGGGGCAGAGGGCAAGCAGGCTATTGGCAAGCACCCATTCAATTGCGCCCCAATTATAGGTAACGAGCAAGTCAGGCTTATGTTTTTTAAGAAGCTTTCGGCATTTCAGCGTTGCGGCAATAGTATTGCCTTTTGCAACAACCTGTTGTCCGTCTTCAATGGTTGAAACGCCGTCCACAAGTTGAAGCGCGTCATAACATCCATCCATGGCATAGATATGGTGGCTGAAGTCTGCACCGGACTTGGCAACATAATTGGCAAATCGTCGCTGTGCGCCCCCAACTTCAAAAGTTGAAAATATATGGAGTATCTTTTTGGGGTTTGTCACGGATGTTTTACCTGCCTAGGGTCGGCATATATATGGACTGCCTGCTTCAAGAATGTTTCTTTATCGGAAACCGGATGCCAGTTTAGGGCCTCTTTTGCGTCAGTACAATCAAATGCCGCATATTTCGCGCGGGACTTAAAATCCCTAAGTGAATGAAAAGGCTGTTTTTTACCGCCTACGCGTTTGATCAGGACTTTTATATTTTCAATGGTCAACACCTTTATGGGGCTTTGCGGGTGGAAGGTAAACGGCCTGCCTGTACTCGCCTTTAAGGCCTCAATATAAGCGCGGGCTGTCATGGGTACATCGCCTGCGAGATTAAAGCATTTGTTGCTGATGTTGTCCGCTGTCAGGCAGGCAACCGCAGCATCTGCAACATCGGAGGCCAACACAAAGGGCACATTGGATGTGCCTTTGTTCCATCCCATGCAATGTTGCTCATTGTTGAATATACCAAGACCACTATGCGACGGTGTGGTGCCGCGCCCAGCCACAATAGCAGGCCGTAATATTGTAAGTGCTGGGCCACCTTCTGCTGCCAAAGCAAGCAGGTGGATGTCAGTGAGCGCTTTGGCTCTGGCATAATCGCCGCGTTTGTGGGGTTTTTGGTCAGGGGGGGTGTCGCCGGTTATTACTTCATTGCGGTTGCCCAGATAAAGCCCGGCGATAGACCCCATATGGATGAAACGTTCAACCCCGGCGGCAGTGGCCGCTTTATAAATTATATCGGCACTTCCCCGCATGGTTTTTAAGACTGCACTGGCGGACTGGCCCCCGCCGCCATGCACTAGATTGATTATTTTTTTAGCACCCTTTACGGCTTGTTTGGCAACATTTGGATCGCATAAATCACCGGAGAAAATATCTATGTTGGCATGGCGGAAAACCGAGGGAAGATTATGGGTGTCCCGTGCGACCACCCTTATAGTCATGCCTTGTTTTAAGCATTGTTCTACGATGTAGCTGCCAATAAACCCAGTGCCGCCCAGAACGGCAAGATCAACTTCTGTCGCTTCGCCTTTCCGGGTGTACTCACTGTTTACTTTGTGGCCTTGCATTGTTTGTTCTGCCGTAAGGCACGCGTGGGCAATGGTGGCTGCGAATTTGAAATTCGCCTTTTGGCATTCAGCCCTTTCTAGTTCTTCATAAAAGACAGAAATGCTTTTTTTCATGCTGAGATAAAAGGGGTCACTGCGTTCTCTTCTGCTGACAAAGGAGGTCGCGTAAGACAGGAAGTTTTTAACGCTTTGGTCATAGAGCTGTTTAGACAGGCTACGACCCCCCAGAAATTGTTCGGATGCTGCAAGCCATTTGTTTCTGTTGCTTACAACTGTACGATTTGAAATCATATCAGCTTTTATGACACCATCACTGCATACAGCATGTATTTCCCAAAAAGGGTAGGTTTCGCCGATATTGAAAAGTAATTGCGCGCCAATTGTTTCGCTTTTCAAGTTGAACATCGTCGTTTGGAACAAATGGTTGTTGTTGCTGGTCTCCAAAGGGGACGTGTTGATGGCGTTTACAGCGATTAAAGGGCCTGTCAGCCACTGTATTTGTGCCAGAGGGTGCACAGCCCTCTCCAGCAGGGTGTTTACGGGCTTTCTATAAGCCCATTGGTGCAGATCTGTCGTGGCATGTCGGGCTAGGGGTTTGGAATATTGCGCCTGAACAGATCGCAGAGGCCCAAGCGCCCCTTTTTCCAGAATGCGGCACATTTTTTCAAATGCCGGATAATAAAGCGAGTTTCTGTTCACGCTTAAATGGGCATCTGTATATTCTATAATATCAGAAAGGATTTCCAGTTCAGCGGCAGTAACAGCGGCTGGCTTTTCTATAAAAACGGGTAGCTTTCTTTCCGTAAAAAATGTTGCGAGCGTCGCGTGGCTATCTGGCGGTGAAACGATGTGTACAGCGTCAATTTGGCTCCCTTCCGCAAGGGCTTTGGCACTGTCATAGGCCTGTATATTTTCACCCCAGCGCTCAGCGAATGTACGAGCCTTTGCCACATTGTTGTCAGCAATGGCTGTCAGTGTAAGGGCAGGATGGTTCGCAATGATTTCCGCGTGGGTGTCGGCTATTTTACCTGCTCCGACCATACCGATTTTTATGACTGGTTTTATTGATGACATACATTCTCTTTGTATAAACAAGCGGTTTCAAGTCAGAGGGCAGATCATAGTTACCTATTGATGCATAATGGTTAATGGTTCATGAAAAGGGGCTTATCGCTGTGTTCTACTAAATGCGATGTGACTCCCCCCAGTATCATTTCTCGCCAGCGGCTATGGGAAAAGGCCCCAGCTACAATCATTTGGGCTGCGCGGACAGTTTTATGGGAAAGAATGTCAGCGCCAACCCCTTGTCCGCTAGGCTCTATTTGCAGTGTCGTTGCTTCAAGGCCGTGATCACCCAGATATTGGGCAGCATCGTCCAGCGTAGGGCGCTCATCTTTAATGTTGCCAACTTGAAGAAGGGTAATAGCTTCTGCAATGTGTAAAAAGGGCAAAGCAGCCCCAATGGCGCGGGCGCATTCAGCGCTGCCATTCCATGCAAGCACAATAGATGGCTTGGCCGGCAAAAGTTTTGTGCCGCTTGGTATCATGAAGACAGGCCTACCAGAGCGGTAAATAAGGCCCTGTAAAATATCGTTTAGGTCTGGGTATTCAGCGGCTGGTTGGGGGCAAATGGCTACGTCCGCTGTGCGTGCTTTTCGGCCAACGTGGCAGGTAATATCGCCAACAGCTATTTGCCAGCGAGCGCAGGCGCCATTGGTTTCTGCTATTGGTATAGAGCTTTTATCAGTGCCAACGCTGCTTTTTGCCATTATTTCATTGAAAATGTCTTGGCAGCGGGCCGCTTGTGCCAAACCTTCATTTGTGGTGGCATCACATAAGTCTTGCATCATATCTGCGGTTAAGCCTTCCCCCATGAACGCGATAGAACCCACGGGGTCTGGCCTAATATAAAGGCCATTTATAGCGGCACCAAAACATGTAGCAAGATGTGCCGCCATGTGAATTGCGGCATGGTCTCCCATGTTCGCAGCCAGTGGAAGCAGGATGGATTTCATGTGGTCCTCCTTTTTACAATAGCAATAGTGTGCAACCTGCTGGTAAACAGTGTAGAGCCTGAGTATAAATAAATGCGAGCGCTGCGTCAAAGGTGGTTCATCACTGGTTCAGTGTCACCTTGAGAAAGTAGACTTTATGAAAGCAATGTTAAAAAAACTGATGGCTGTTGCCCTCAGCGCTTTTGCCGGGTTTACGGGCATACAGGCGGACCAGAACGGCATGTTTATGCTCGTTGCTGACGAGCATGATGATGCGCAGCAAGCTGTCCAGCGCGGGGAAATTAAATCCTATTCCGAAATTAAGCGCATGGTCGAAGGGCGGCTCAATGGCCGTGTTGTTGACTTGAAACTGCGGCGTACAAATAAGGGCTGGCAGTATTTTCTGCGCGTCAGTACGCAAAAAGGGCGAGTAGTTGCAGCAGTGGTTGATGCGCGAACAGGCAGGATTTTGACGACTAACTAAGGGGGGTACTATGCGTGTTTTAATAGTTGAAGATGACAAAACACTGGCAGGGCAGATTGAGAAGAGCTTGCTAGAGGCAGGCTATGCTGTTGATGTGGCGTATGATGGGGAAGACGGCCATTTCCTTGGTGATACGGAGCCTTATGATGCTGTTGTGCTTGATCTTGGTTTGCCGTCAATGGATGGGCAAACGGTGCTGAAACAATGGCGTACCAACGACCGGAAAATGCCTGTACTTGTTTTAACTGCGCGGGATACATGGACGGATAAAGTTGAAGGTTTGGATGCGGGTGCAGATGATTATCTAACCAAGCCCTTTATCGTTGAAGAACTTTTGGCGCGCCTTCGGGCCCTTATTCGGCGTGCAGCAGGACAAACGACCCCCAAACTGGAATGTGGCCCAGTTATGCTAGATACACGAAACGGCAGAGTGAGTGTCGGCGGCACCCCCATTAAGCTGACAGCGCAGGAATTTAAGCTTTTGTCCTACCTGATGCATCATGAAGGCAAGGTTATATCCCGCACAGAGCTTACTGAGCATATTTATGATCAAGATTTTGATCGGGATTCAAACACCATCGAAGTCTTTGTTAACCGCATTCGCAAAAAATTAAATGCGGATATTGTGCATACCATTCGTGGCCTTGGGTACCGTTTGGAGTGGATTGAGCAAGCCTGATGATGGCCGCCTTACGACATTTCTTCAGTGGGCTAACGGGCCGCCTTCTTATGTCGGCGGTGTTGCTTTCTATTGCGGCGCTTATAAGCGGGAGCACTGTGCTGTCGTTTGTATTCCGCACATATGTTGTTTCTGATGTCGATACGCGGCTGGAGCTTTTTCTGGATACAATGGTTGGTATCAGTGAAATTTCCCCCGATGGGGTTATTCGCTTCACGCGCCCCTTGTCTGACCAACGCTTTTCGACGCCCTATAGTGGCCTATATTGGCAAATTTCGGAACAAGGGCAGGAAGCTTTTCGTTCGCGCTCCCTGTGGGATTTTGAACTTGCCTCCCAGCCAGAACATCGGTCTTTTTCGATAAAATATATGGAAGTTGAAGGGCCAGATGGCCAATCCCTTCGCATGGCTGAACGTGATATTATCCTGCCTGAAGGCGAAAGAATTTTTCATTATCATGTAGCAATGGATACGGCTGAAATTAATGCCGCAATTCAACAATTTAACTTGTGGCTGATGGGTGCCTTGAGTGTCACGATGCTTGTGGTGACGGCTGCGCTGGTTCTGCAGGTGCGGTATGGCCTCAAGCCGTTGCGCCGCATTGGCGAAAACCTTAGCCGCATACGCGCTGGTAAAGAAAGCCGGATTGAAGGCTCATGGCCGCATGACCTACAGCCGCTTGCAGCAGAAATTAATGCTTTGATGGAGCAAAACGAGCAGCTTGTTAACCGGGCTCGCACCCATGTAGGAAATTTGGCACATGCAGTGAAAACGCCCCTGTCGATTATCCAAAATGATGTCGAGGGTCAAAATGGCGAGCGCCTTGTTCGTATTCGCAAGCAAACCCGCCTGATCCGGGAGCATGTAGACCATCATTTGAAGCGTGCCCGCATCGCTGGCGGCGGCTCTGGGGCTGGGCTCCCTATTCATGAACGTCTTTCAAAGCTTGTCCGTGCCATTGAGGTTATGACCAGTGATCGCGGTATTATGTTTAGCTTGGACTGTGACGAGAGCTTGCGGTTTGATGGCGAAAAAGAGGACTTTGACGAAGTCCTTGGAAACCTGATTGATAATGCAGGAAAATGGGCGGAAAGCCGTGTTTCTGTAACAGCAGAGCGTATCATTGAACCTAATCAGCGCTCGATGATGAAAATCTGTGTAGAGGACGATGGTACGGGTGTGCCAGAAAGCGAACTGGATACTTTATTCGAGCGCGGTAAACGACTTGACGAACTGGTGCCGGGTACAGGCCTTGGCCTAGCAATCGTACGGGATATTGTTGAAATGTACGGGGGGCAAGCTGTTTTGGAAACGTCTGAATATGGTGGCTTGGCAGCTATTTTACGCCTACCAGCAAAAGACGCTTGAAGTATATCTGGTTTTATCGTTGCATCACCGGCCCACTCCCCGCTTACTCTCTGGCCTAACCACCCACTTGGCTACGTTGTGTGCGGGTTGTGCGCATATATTAAGCTAGCTAGCAGGCTTGCGGGTCCATGCTCCAAATGCAAGTGCGAGCCAACCACTCATCAAGGCTAACCCACCAATCGGCGTAACCCAGTGGAAAGCGCCTAAGCTGCCAGCGCCCATAATGGCGCGCCAATATAAGCTTGCTGAAAAACAAAGTATGCCCAAGAGGAATAGGGTGGCAGCGCGCCCCGCCCACACTTTCTGGTCCCATTTAGCAAGTACAGCACAGGCGACCAGCGCAAAAATATGAGTGTAATGAAACTCTATCGCTTTTTGGAATAGGGCGGCATCTTTGTTTGCCAGTTGCAGCGCGTGTGTGCCGAGGGCAGCAAGGCCTGTTACAAAAAACCCATTTAGGGCTGCTGTGGTTAAAATAGTTTTTGGTTGCATAGGATATGTGTCTCGTTTGTCAGGGTGCTGCAGTAAGCTCTCGTTTTATCATGTCAGCGCACTTTTCTGCAATCATGATTGTCGGCGCATTGGTATTGCCGCCAATAAGGCGTGGCATAACAGAGGCATCTACAACGCGCAAACCGTCAAGGCCGATAACCTTTAGGCTAGGGTCCACCACACTGGTTCTTTGGTTTTTTGGGCCCATGGCACAGGTACCAACCGGGTGATAAATGGTTTCTGCCTTGCTGCGAATGGCTTCATCTGTAGCGGCATCATCGTCAAGGTCGATTGTGCTCCACGGGGCTGCTTCTCTAGAGATTAATGTCTGCAACGAAGGCTGGCTCATAAGGCGACGAACATTTTTTACACCTTCCCGCAAAATACGGGCATCTTCTGGGGCTGCTAAATAGTTTGGGTCAATTCGGGCAGGGGCTAAGGGGTTGTCTGAGGCAAGGCTAATAGTGCCTCGGCTTTGAGGGCGTAACTGACACACATGGATGCCAAAACCATGCTCGACAGGGTCAGCGAAGCCGTGTGGTTCATTCAGCAACGCGAGCATAATATGGTATTGAATGTCAGGGCGCTCAAGGGCTTTATCAGTTTTTAAAAAGGCACCAACCGGTGTAACGCAATCAGACATGATGCCGGGCCTTCTAAAAAACCACTTTGCCAATTCAGCAATTGCTCTGTGCGGCGCTAAATACCGCAGGACTGATATGGGGTCTTTCTAATGGGCATAGACTGTTAAGTCCAGGTGGTCCTGCATGTTTTTGCCAACACCGGAAAGTTCATGCACAACGGGTAGGCCAACAGATTGGATGTCTTTGGGGTCACCAATCCCGGAAAGTTGAAGCAATTGTGGGCTGTTTACTGCGCCGCCAGACAAGATGATTTCTCGGGTGACGTGCCATGTTTCGGTCTGGCCTTTACGAAACACTTCAATACTATCTGCTTTGCGTCCTTTTAGCTGTATACGCATTACCTGCGCTTCGGTTATGACCGTAAGGTTAGGGCGCTTCAGTGCTTTGTGAATATAGGCTTTGGCGGCGCTTTGGCGCCTACCGCCCCTGATGGTCTGGTCATACCACCCAACACCCTCTTGTGTGGGGCCATTAAAATCATCGGTGTAGGGTAAGCCCATTTCTTCCGCCGCTTTTAAAAAGGCAATGTTTAATGGGTTTTTAGACGTGTGTTGCGTTGTTAAAAGCGGTCCGTCTTCGCTGTGGTATTCATCAGCCGATCGGTCACTGCCTTCGGACTTTTTAAAATACGGCAGCACATCATCGAAAGACCAGCCACGGCACCCCATTTGGGCCCATTCGTCATAGTCGCGGTGGTGGCCGCGCACATATAGCAATCCGTTAATAGCAGAGGAACCGCCCAACACTTTACCGCGGGGCCAGAACAAGTTGCGGTCCTTCAGGTGTGTCTGCTGTTCTGTCCTATAGTTCCAGTTGTAGGCATTTGGTACAACAAGCTTTGAGATTAAGGCTGGTACTTCAATTTTAAGGGAACCATCTTTGGCACCGGCTTCAACAAGTAGCACGCTGATGCCCGCGTCTTCACTCAACCTTGAGGCCATAACGCAGCCTGCTGACCCAGCCCCAATAACAATATAATCAAATGCTTTTTTAGCCATGGTATCCCTTGGGTTCAGCCGTTCGATTTTTGCTTTATAGTGCTTTTAATGTAATTGGCAGGCCATCTATTGGTTTGATAAGCGGCAATATCTGGAATTTGGCCTTGTATCCCTCTGGTACTGTTATTTCAAAATGTGGCAATAAATGTGTCATGATCACTTTGGTTTGCATATAAGCAAAGTGCAGGCCTACACACATATGGGCACCACCGCCAAAAGGAATCCATGCAAACCGGTGCCTTTCTTTTGCACCGCCTTCAGCAGAGAAGCGCAGAGGGTTAAAATCTTGCGGGTTATCCCAAATGTCTTCTGACCGATGTATGGAAATCGGGCTGATGTTTACAATCGTGTTTTTAGGAAGAATATAGCCCCCAAAGGCAACTTCCCGAACGGTTTTTCGTGGCATCATAGGTACAGGTGGGTTTAGCCTCAGGGCTTCCTTGAAGGCGAATTCGGTTAATTCAAGTTTGTTTAGCAACTTGTAAGGTAACCGCCCATCATTCAGGCCTAGTTCTGTGATTTCAGTCCGTAATTTCTGTTGCCAATCTGTATTACGGGCCAGTTGATAAACCAGCGACGTCACAGAACTGGTGATCGTGTCGTGGGCTGCCATCCACAAGAAAATCATATGATCAATAATTTCCTGATTGGTAAATTTGGTGCCATCTTCCGCTTCTGCTTGGCATAGTTGGGTGAATATGTCTGAGCCAGTTTTCACCCGGCGTTCAGCTATTTGTGTATCCAGATATTGGACCAAGTACTTCCGGCTTTTTACGCCTTTCCCCATTCGCGTACCGGGTAGGGGAATGCGTATAATACCAACAGAGGCAGCGACCATATTGGTCAGGGCTTTATTTACCTTTTCGCTTTCTTCTCCGGGTTCTAGACCGAGAAAGACCGTTGTTGCCATATCTAGGGATAACGTCTTAATGGCAGGGTAAAATTCAAAAGAGCCTTTTTCGCCCCAAGCCTTAATCCGCTCTGGCATGGCATCATTTAGGCGCTCAAGGTAGCCTTTCATGGGGGTGGTTTTGAACGCAGTGGCCATTATGCGGCGATGTGCTTTATGCTCGTCAAAATCCAGTAACATAAGGCCACGTGGGAAAAGACGCCCCAAATAGGGCCACCAGCCCATTTCGCTAGAGAAGTTCTTATCTTTATCCAGCAACAGGAACTCGTTTGCTTCAACCCCGTAGAGGTGAACTGAATCTCGAAAGAATGCATTGGTTCTATATACCGGGCCATATTTAGCCAGCATTTTTTTACCTAAGGCCACCGGGTTTTTTATGACCTTAAGGGTATGGCCCAGAATGGGTAAACCACTATTGCCGGGAATATCCCTTAGGCGGGCAGGTTTGTGAACCGTAGAAGGTGCAACTTTTGAAAGGGGCGCTGTTGAATTGTCTGTCATATGCTTCGCTTCCGTATCAACCAACACGTAGGGTGTACTTAAATATATAGTTGGAAAAGGCTTAGTCAAATTTTATTGACAAAATTATCAGCAATAGGGGCTTCTATCCATTTTTCTCATGCTCTTATAAGGGCTTTCCGTTAACTATTCGTTTTGACCTTGAAGGCTACTCACTATTATTCTCTCCATAGCCCCCGCCGCCGGGTGTTTGGATGGTGATGATATCACCAGCAAAGACAGTGGTTTGGTCTGCCGCTTGCAGTAAATCTGTCTTTCCGTCCAGTCGGGTGATGCATGTACTGCCAGCGGCTCCCGCATGGCCACCTTTTAGGCCCGGTGCACCAGCGCTGCGGTGGCTGGATAGAATAGCAGCCTCCATTTCTTCAAGAAAGCGGATGGAGCGCACAGCGCCGTTGCCCCCTGTAAAGCGCCCAGTGCCGCCGCTGTTTTTACGAATGGAAAATTCTTCCAACCGCACAGGATAGCGCCATTCTAGTACTTCTGGGTCCGTAAGGCGGCTATTGGCCATATGGGATTGAATAGCGTCTGTGCCATCAAAACTTGGCCCAGCACCCGTACCACCAGCAATAGTTTGATAATATTGGTAGGTATCATTCCCAAAGGTAAAATTATTCATGGTGCCTTGGGCAGCAGCCATGGCCTCCGTTGCCAAAACAGTGCATTGGTTACGGCTTGGCTGGTTTCGACGTTGCCGGCGACAACGGCGGCTGGGGGTGCCGGGTTCAACATACAGCCATGAGGTACAATGAGAGTAAGGGGCTTCATGCAGCCTGCATTCAGCGGGATATCACAACCGGTTAATACCCTAAAAACATAGAGGACAGCCGCATTTGTAACAGCAAGCGGTGCATTGAAATTATTGTTAAGAGCAGCACTGGTACCTGTGAAGTCGATTGTGGCGGACCGCGCCGCGCGGTCAACACGAATGCAGACTTGTATCACCCCACCACAGTCCATAGCATAGCTATAGTCTCCGTCTTTCAGGTCTGCGATAACACGACGTACGGCTTCTTCTGCATTGTCTTGCACATGGCCCATATAGCTGTGGACAAGCTCTAGGCCAAAGTTTTCTACGAGGCTTGCTACTTGGCTGGCACCGCGCTGATTTGCTGCTATCTGGGCCTTTAGGTCGGCTAGGTTCTGGCTAATATTTCTGGCGGGGTAGGGGCCTGCAGAAAGAAGTTCTATAACGGCTTCTTCCGCAAAACGGCTATTTACAACTAGTTGAAAATCGGTGAAGCGAATGCCTTCTTCTTCAATGGTTTTGGAGTGCGGCGGCATAGAGCCGGGCGTTATACCGCCTACATCTGCGTGGTGCCCACGAGATGCTACATAAAAGTCTGGCGCAGGGGAGGTGGCATCAAGAAATACCGGGGTGATGACCGTTATATCAGGCAGGTGTGTCCCGCCTGCGTAGGGGTCATTCACCATATAGGCGTCACCAGCAGTGATGGTCTTGCCGCGCGCTGCGATGATGGCTTTTACGCTTTCGCCCATACTGCCCAAATGCACAGGCATATGAGGGGCGTTGGCGATAAGGTTGCCTGCTGTGTCAAAGACAGCGCAGGAAAAGTCGAGCCGTTCTTTAACATTGACGGAACGAGCAGTTTTGGCCAGTACGCCTCCCATTTCTTCAGCGACGGACATGAATAAATTATTGAATATTTCCAGCAGGATAGGGTCTGGTTTACTGGTGATTTGATGCTGCTTTATTGAACTGCCGGTGCGGGTTAGGTGCAAGGTGTCATTGGGGCGCAGCACAGCCTGCCAGCTATCTTCTACGATGGTGGTACCGCCATTTTCCAATATAATAGCAGGGCCGTGTATCGCATGGCCGGGCTTTAGAGTTTCCCTTTGGTAAACGGCGGCCATGTTGGAAGTGCCATGCCAATTAACTTCTCTGGTATGAGTGGGCTTGGTTGTGGTGCCGCCGGCTTCCATTTCAAGGGCATGTGAAGAGCCACCGCCCGAAGCTTCGGCTTCAACAGAATGGATGATGATGTCTGCATCTGTGTCAGTGAAACCAAATTGTTGATGGTGTGTTTTTTCAAAGGCCGCAGCCATTGCATCAGAAGCACCGAGGGGTACAGGCAGTGATGTATCACTTCCTAGGTATTTCATTTGCAGGGTGATTTGAAGATGGTGCGCTTGCTTGGCAATGCCTTGCTTTTCCAGCTTTCTAGAAGCCTCTAATGTCACACATTGCACAGCGGATTTCAGGGCAGTCTCGTCAGAAATAGCAGTTTCAAGCGCTTTGTTTGCTATGGCACTTTGCACGGCAAGGCCCATGCCGAGCGCTGATAAAACACCTGAGAAAGGCGGTATAATAACCGTGTCTATGCCCAGCGCTTCTGCAACAAGGCACGCATGTTGGCCCCCTGCGCCACCAAAGGATAAAAGCGCATGGTTTTTAACATCGTGCCCGCGTTCGATTGAAACGCGTTTGATGGCGCGGGCCATATGCTCTACGGCCACTGACAGAAAGCCTTCTGCAATAGCTTCAAGGGCGGGGCGTGTGCCAGTCTCAGTTTCTATCTGGTCTGCAAGGTGCTGAAAGCCTTGTGTGGCTGCGGCTTTGTCTAGTGGCGTGTCCCCGGTTAGGCCAAAAATAGCGGGGAAGAGGTCTGCTTGTAATTTTCCGAGTAAAACATTGCAGTCTGTTACTGTGATGGGGCCGCCGCGCCCATAAGATGCTGGGCCAGGGGTGGCACCCGCAGAGGCAGGCCCCACCAAAAAACGTCCTTGGCTAAAACTACAAATGGAGCCGCCGCCTGCGGCCACTGTGTGGATATCCATCATCGGTACGGCGAGGCGCACGCCTGCGACAACAGAATCAAATACTCGCTCATATTGGCCAGCATAGTGGCTAACATCAGTTGAAGTGCCGCCCATGTCAAAGCCGACAAGCTTTTGCACACCTGCGCGTTCGCCAGATTTTGCCGCCCCCACAATGCCGCCTGCGGGGCCAGACAAGATGGCATCTTTGCCTTCAAACATGTCTGCTGACGTAAGGCCGCCATTTGACTGCATGAAATAGAGCGGCGTGTCGCCAACCGCATCGCGAATTTGCCCTACATAGCGCGATAACAGTGGTGACAGATAGGCATCTGCCACTGTGGTGTCCCCGCGCGGAATTAGCTTCATTAAAGGGCTGACTTTATGGCTGACGGAGATTTGAGTAAACCCAATGCTCCGCGCAATGTCGGCTGCTTGTGCTTCATGCTGTTGGTGGCGGTATCCATGTAGGAAAGCAATTGCAATACTACGTAAACCGGCAGTAAAGGCTTCCTTCAATTGCTCGTGTAGAGCCTCAGTATTCAGCGCTTTAACAACATCGCCCCGCGCGCCGATGCGCTCATCTGCTTCTATGACGTGTTTATAAAGTGGTGCCGGGCGGCTTGGACTAAGGGCAAACAGGTCAGCTCTATGCTGCTGCCCAATGAGAAGTGCATCCTTGAACCCTTTACTAACCAGCAGCAATGTAGGCTCGCCTTTTCGTTCAAGCAGTGCATTGGTGGCAACAGTCGTGCCCATTTTGATAGCTGCTACATCAGTTGACGGAAAGGCCGTGCCCTCGGGGACACCCATAATCTCCCGCATGGCATACACAGCAGCATCTGCATATTGTTCAGGGTTTTCGGATAAATACTTGTGGCTCGAAAGCGCGCCGCCCGGATGCATGGCAATCACATCCGTAAAGGTGCCACCACGATCGATCCAAAACTGCCATTGTTGTGCGTGTGTCATTGATTGTCGTTCTATGCCATGGATTGTCGTGAAATCGTCAAATACTTTTACTCTGCTCTGCGCAATATGCGGAACGAAAAATACACATTTTTTCCACGCAAGAAACTGAGTGCTATCTTCCTTAATTTTTTGGCCTAATTTGGCGGGGTTTTGGAGGGTTTTGAAAAAGCTGTTGACTCTCTGGTTCAGTTATATAACTATTTAGTTATGGAACAAATTGGTTATACAAATTCACAGCCTAATCTGGATGTTATTTTTTCAGCACTGGCGGACCCAACCCGGCGGGCCATTCTGTCTCGGCTTGCAGAGGGTGAGGCATCGGTTAATGAACTTGCCCAACCGTTTGATATGAGCCAACCAGCAGTGTCCCGGCATTTAAAAGTACTGGAACGTGCGGGGTTGATTGAGCGCGGTATCGACGAACAACGGCGCCCCGCTCGATTGAAAGCTGAGAAGATGGCACTGGCTGTTGATTGGCTAACGGAGTTTAAGCAGTTTTGGGCCACCAGCTTTAATCAGTTGGACGGCGTGCTGGAAACGATGAAACAAGAAGAAGCCCACAAAGAAAATACAAAAGAAGAGGGAAACCAACAGTGAGTGAATTATCTACATATATAATCGACCGTGAGTTTAACGCCCCTCGGGCTATGGTATGGAAAGCTTGGACTGACCCGAAGCTGCTCGCTCGCTGGTATGGCCCCAATGTTGAAACTATTATTCATAAGTTTGAGTTGAAAGTCGGCGGTGAATGGCACAATGAAATGATTTGGGGCGGTAGCTCCAAATATCAAAAAGTGGTTTTTACCAAAGTCCATGAGCCAGAAAAAATGGTGTGGCACGTGCATTCCTCTACTGATGGTAATTGGAATG
>JAESQS010000041.1 GCA_016765035.1 Kordiimonadaceae bacterium
GATGTGCGCTTATATCTGGTTGACAGGTATGGTGACTGGGTCTTGCTCGAACCACCGATGAATAGCTCAACTTATTTATTGTGGGGCTCGCCTTTCCTTTTTCTACTGATTGTTGGCTTCGGCGTGTTTCGGTCGAGGCAACGTACCGCTGCCCTCACGCCACTGAGTAACGAAGAAAAAAAGCAGCTAGATGCTTTGCTGCGCAGCGGGGATGAAGAATGATCTGGTTTGGCCTTCTATTGCTCGCCATCGTTTTTATGGTGGTATTCATGCTGCATGTGCAGCGAAATGACGTGTTGGCTGACCCTGTGAGCCTGTATAAAAAACAGATTGCTGACCTTGAAACTGATCAGGCGAGCGGCATTCTAGAAGCGGATGTCGCTGTTGCTGCACGGTTGGAGATAGAACGGCGCATTTTACGTGTCACACCGAAAACAATTTCAGTGGATGCAGAAACAGGGGGCGTTGCTTCTGGAAGTGAACAGAGCAACCTCGCAAATTTACCGCTTTTGGTTTCTGTTGGTATGCTTTTGATGGCTTGCTTGTTTTACGCTCAGGTTGGCAGGCCAACTGTAGCAGCCGCACCGGGACGAATGGCGAACCTGCAAGATGAACTAGTTGAAGAAGGTGGCCCAAGTTTTGGGGAAGCTTTACAAAGTATTGAAGCGCATCTGGCCAAGAACCCGACTGACATAAAAGGGTGGGGTGTGCTGGCAAAATCAGCGCGCGCTGTGTCGGATTATTCACGGGCCGCCCGCGCTTTTGCCAAGTTTGCTGCGTTAGAGCCAGAAAATACCACATGGCGGGTGCAGGAGCTTGAAGCCTATATTGCAATGGCCCAAGGCCAAATAACCCCTGCGGCCAAGCTTGTTTTGCAAAAGTTGCTTGATAAGGTGCCTGACCACCCGGCAGGCCATTATTATCTGGGTATGACACGGCTACAGGCTGATGACATTGCCGGGGCCAAAGCCATTTGGTTGGCACTTGCTGACAGGTCTGCCTCAGATGCACCTTGGATGGCGGCTTTGAATGAACGCCTTTCAGGGCTTGGCGTTAAGCCTCCGAAATTATCAGCCGAGCAAATATCAACGGTTGCCAATATGTCAGAAGCAGAGCGAAACGAGTTTGTTTCGGGCATGATTTCACGGCTGCAGGCGCGCCTTGAGTCGCAGCCAAATGATGCAAAAGGGTGGTTGATGCTGGCACGGTCACTGGTTGCTGTTGAAGGAAAAGAAAGTGCGATAACGGCTCTAACTAAGGGTTTAAGCCATGTTTCGGCTAGCCAAGCCGCGGAATTGCAGGTGTTTCTTGACAAATTAAAACAGAAAGAAGATCCTTAACGGACTGGTTACGTTTGAAGCTTATGTTCAAAGTTGTAGACCAAGTATCTTTATGTGTCAGGCGCGAAGAACTCGCCGGCCTTTTTTGTAGCATCGAATTTTGCTTAACTCTTTGATTAGGGTCTTTGACCATGGTCGATTTTAATCCGAAGGCAACTGCCTTACCGGCACAGTTGCAAGCACAGGTCCAGGGTAACCGGGGCACTCAGGCAGCAGGCCAATCCTCTGTTAATGCCCGCCCTCGCCCGCAGGATATTGTCGATGACCGGGTTAATAACCGCCTTGCTCAGGAAACACAAAACCGGCGGCAGCTTGTTAAAAGAGACAGTCGCGTTGACAATCTTTCTTCTGCGCAGGAATTGGAAGTTGCTCGTACCCGTATTGAGGCCGTAGCAGGCAACAGCAATAATAGGGAAGCCCCCGTTGGCAGAATTTCTGCTCGGCAAACTGCCCTAAGGAACCAGCCTCTCGGGCAAATAGTGGATATCCGCGTTTAAAGACAGCGCCTTCCCTGAAGGCACTTTTTCCCCTTACAAAAGAAGTTTTGCTGGACGATAAGCTGTTATCGTTCCAGATTAGCTGTATGAGTAGCACATTAATCACACCTGATAACTTTAACAGCATCGTGCCGGAAGGCGACGACCATGAACGGATGGTTTGCAGTGATTGTGGGTTCATAGCCTATGAAAACCCCAAAATCATTGCTGGTTCTGTGGTGACATATGGTGACCAGATCCTGTTGTGTAAGCGTGCCATCGACCCACAAAAAGGCCGTTGGACTATCCCGGCAGGCTTCCTTGAAATGGGGGAAGCACCACATGAAGGTGCTGTACGGGAAGCGCAGGAAGAAGCCTGCGCAACAATCGAAATCATAGACTTGCTGGCAGTATATTCTGTGCGCCGTATCAGTCAGGTGCATATGATGTATAGAGCTGTACTGGCGGAACCGGTGTTTGAACCGGGCACTGAAAGCCTCGAAGTTGCTTTGTTCAGTTGGGATAAAATCCCGTGGGATGACTTGGCGTTCCCTAGTGTACACTGGGTATTAAACCACTTTAAAGAGGCCCAAGGCAAAACCGGTTTTGCCCCTTTTTCTAACCCGCAGGGGTGGGAAGGCGTTTAGTTGATACCTACCCTAGCCCAATCGTTCGGTCCAACTTGAGTCTTGCTCGTAGCCTAGCCTTTCTAGAGAATTTTGATGAAGAGCGGCAAACTCTTGACCAACTTCCTTATTAAAACGTGTTAGCCATTGCTGTTTTTTGCCCGATCGGACATGAGAGGCATTATTGACTTTTTGACCAAATAGAGAGTTTTTGATGAAGGCAGGCGCCACCTTTTTGAGTGGCAGGTCGAGGTGATCGCAAATGCGTTTGAAAACTACTAATTGTGTATCATCAATTAGGTCTTCGTACTTCACGGTAAGAAAATTTCCTTTGATGAAATGATCCAATTCAGTGCTGCCGTCAGAGTGAAGCATCTTTTCTATGGTATTTTTTCCTACATGGTTCATCTCAAACCTGTATTTTTCTTCTATGGTTTGGAGCTTGTTGATGGCTTGGCTATAGGTGTCTCCACCAAACCTTTCCTGTTCACGGTGAAGCCAGTTTTCGGACGAAGAACAGTGATAATGTGCGCCAGATATTATGACATCTCTGGGGTCTCGAATAATTTTTAAGCCACGTATTTTTTTGTTAAAGAATGTTTGTGGAAAGAGAGAATGATTTTGGAAATAAATAGTATTTTTTTTAATGACTTTGAGGTCTGATGATCGATCCAATGGGGCGAACTCAAGCTTCAAAATTTTTGCGATCTCCTTGAACACATTTGACATCCAGACAGTGCCTGTTTTGTGATGAGTTCCTATACAAATGGGCTGCTTATTTAGGTTAAACATAGACATTTTCTCGATCGTTATTGTTACTTATTCTCAGATTAAAGATAGTTGAGTTCTTTTTCCATCTTTGGAACCATGTTTGGAACTTACCTTATATTAATGTTCAATCAGCTTCTTTGTTCTCACCTATATCCTCTGGCATATATTTCATCAGCATTGGCATTTGCGTTATGAGGAACAGAAATGTAGCCCCCATATAGCCGAAGGTTTTGAAGTTTACCCAGAAGTCTGTGCTTTGTGTGCGCCAAATGGCTTCATTTACCAGAGCCATTACAATAAGGAAAATGGTGTAATTCCGGGTGAGAATGCGCCACGCAGTGTCTTCCATAGTCAGCGCTGCGCCCATCACTGCTTTAATGTAAAGCTTGCCGCGCAATAGTCCCACCATCAGGATTGAGGCGAAAAGACCATTGATGATGGTCAATTTCATTTTCACAAAGGTTTCATCTTGTAAGTACAGCGTTAGGCTCCCCATAACCATGACAATGACAAAGGTAACTTTCAGCATCGCCGCCACATGTTTATAGAGGATTTTAGACGCCAGCATCGCGGCCAGCGAAGCTGCCATAAAGGTGCCTGTGGCTATCCAAATATCACCGAATTTAAAGCTTGCAAAAAACACAAGTAGCGGGCCAAACTCTATTAGCATTTTGGGCCATCCAGTCGCTTGCTTAGCAGGCTGTTTTGCTACTTCTGGAGTGTCTTTCCCGGTATTTTCGTTGGTGTTTTCCATGGATATCCCTGTGGTATTTTAATCGGTCATGAAGCTAGTGCATACCCGCTTTATGTGCATCACCAGCCCACTCCTCCTACCCAACCACCCGCTAGAATATACTGTGGGGTGGTTGGGTAGGGGGAGTGGGTGGATATGGTTCTAATTAACGCAGATACGCTCTAGTGTTACCTTGGTTTGTTCCTATAATGCAAGAAGATCACTTGCCCGCATGGCCCCTTCGGCGTTAGGGTCCGATCCCTTATTAACCAGTGCGCCCTCTATTGTGAAGTCTCATGCTACAGCTTTTTAAAGACCGCAACTTTTTCACCTATTGGATTGGTGAGTTTATCTCTGTCATTGGCGATCATATTAGTATGGTCGCTTTCCCGCTGCTCGTGCTGCAAATGACAGGCAGCGTTGCCATGACAGGTATGGTGTTTGCGGCGCAAGGCTTGCCGCGCGCCATTTTGATGCTGTTTGGTGGTGCTGTGGTGGACCGTACCAGTCCGCGTATGGTTATGTTGCTGACCAATTTGGTGCGCTTTCTGCTGGTGATGCTGGTTGCGTATCTTTTGTATATAGACGCAATTAATATACCGCTGGTTTTTACCTTGGCGTTTTTATTTGGGGTGGCTGATGCGTTTTTCTACCCTGCAAATACTGCCATGGTGCCCAGCATGGTTTCCAAGGAAAAACTAAAAGAAGCCAATGCTCTTGTGCAGGGGTCCATATGGATTGGTGTTATTGTGGGGCCAGCCCTTGCCGGGCTTATTATCGCGCAGGATATTACCGTGTTGGGCCATGATGTTGGGCAGGTAGCAGCCACATACGAAAGTAATCGCTTGGGGTTTGCACGCGCCTTTTTTCTTGATGGACTAACGTTTGCAGCGTCGTTTATGACACTGGTTTTTGTTCGTACGCGGAAATTAAACAGCGATGCAGAGCTGGGCGGCGAGCCAGGTGCAACAGCCGGTAACTCTATGCTGGGTGAAGTAAGACAGGCGATCCGCTGGGTGTGGTCACAACCCACATTACGTTTAGGGTTTTTGGGTGTTGCAGGGCTTGAGTTTTTCTTTCAAACGCCAATTTTTGTTGGTTTGCCTGCGCTTGCTAAAGCGCGCTTCATTGAACCTGCCTATGTGTTTGGCTTGATGATAACGGCTTATGGCTGTGGGGCCTTGCTGGGTGTTTCTGCGGCGGGTTATTTACGAGAAATGAAAGAGCGAACACTTGTTCGCATTATGTTTTTTGCCTTTATGATATCAGGCGCATCTTTCGGGCTTATTGTGCTTTACGAGCCTTATTGGTGGGCGATGACGCTGTTTTTCTTGTCTGGTGCGGGCGATAGTTTTGTATGGGTGAACTTCACAACATGGGTTCAAAAACAAACGCCAGAGAAATTCCTTGGACGGGTCATGAGCATTTTAACCTTTATGTCTGTCGGGCTTATTCCCGTGGCCAGCCTTATTCTTGGTTGGGCGTTTGAATGGAACTTGGAACTGTCTCTGATGATGGTTTCTTGTATTCTGGTGGTGGGCTGTGTGGTTGCTGCTCTGCACCCAGATGCGATATACAGAGGGCCACCCAAAAACGTTGAACCGGAGACAATGTAGATATGCGCGGGTATTTTGGCATCGGCATCGACGGGGCATCCAAGTCCGGTAACATGGGGAACCTTATTCGGACGGCACACGCGTTTGGGGCCAGCTTTGCGTTTGCTGTAAACCCTAAGGTGGAAGTGCATTCAGGGGAGTTTGTTACAAAACCCTTCACTGACACCAGCAAAAGCCACCAGCAGATCCCCTTTTACAATTATGCCACGGCGGCGGAAGTGGATGTACCGCAAGGGTGCAAATTGGTAGGGATAGAATTTACTGAGGAAGCCATAGACTTGCCCAGTTTTAAACACCCTAACCAAGCCGTTTATGTGCTTGGCGGGGAACGTACATCCCTTAGTGAAGAAATGCAGGCACGCTGTAGTCAAATAATCAAAATACCGACAAAATTCTGTCTTAATGTGGCTACCGCTGGCGCTATTGTTATGTATGATAGACATCGTGTGCTGGGCCGTTATCCTGAACGACCGGTAATGACAGGGCAAACCCCGGAAAAAAGGGCAGCTCATGTTCATGGTGGCACACGCAGTAGGCTCGCCGAGCGGCAAGCCAAGCTGGAAGCAGAGCAACAGAAAGCATTAAGTAGTGATGCAGCGGCAAAACCGAGCGAATGAAGACAAAAGAATGAAGGCGGAGCAGTAAACCCTATGAAATTTCGTGAATGTATAGTGGCTTTTACAGCCGTAGTTATGGTGGTGGGGACTATAGGCAGTGTGCCAACTGCAGCGGCTGAAACTAAACGCCACTTGGGGTCTTACCGAGATTGGGAAGCTTTTGTTTATGGCACAGGGGCCAAGCGCACCTGCCATATGATTTCTGTACCAAAGTCATGGAAAGCCAGCAAAAAGAAAGTCAACCGTGGCAAAATTTACGCCATGGTATCGCACCGTCCTGAATATGGCATTACAGGCGAAGTGAATATGGTGATGGGCTACCCTGTGCGCCAAGGCAGTGATGCTATTGTGCGCATTGATGGCCGCAAGCGCCTAGAGTTTTTCACAGAAGGCGATAGCGCTTGGGCCTATGACCCCAAAGATGATGCAGCGGCTATTCTGGCTATGAAACGTGGCAGTGGCCTAACAGTTGCAGCCACATCGCAGCGCGGCACCAATACCACCGATAAATACAGCCTTTCAGGTTTTACCGCCGCCTATAACGCCATCACAAAGGCTTGCCGGTAGCCCTAATATGGTTATGGTGCATGAGTGGTAGAGCCGTGTAGCGTTGCAGTTTCCCCCCTGCAGGGGGTTTCTTTACAAATGCCTGCCTTGGGCGTATAAGGCGCGCACCATAGAGTAATCTGCACCACCTACCCAACCACCCCACCGTGTATCCTAGCGGGTGGTTTGGCCCTGAGAGTAAGTAGGGCGTGGGCGGATATGTAACTCATTAAGACAGATACGCTCTAGGAACCGCTTGTGGGTGGAACGCTCGCAAGCCTGAAATGACCTGGCGCTGCAATTGTCAGCAAAAGGCGGGATGAAAAAGATGCAAGTTACTCCAAGCGGCCAACCGCCGATTGTACAGCCGCGCGCGGCAACAGACCTTATCGATGGCAAAGTGAACTTGCTCGGCTTGAGCAGGGATGAACTGAAAGACGCGTTGCGTGAGTTTGGCGTGCCTGAAAAGCAGCTCCGTATGCGGACGAGCCAATTGTGGCATTGTGTGTATCATCGTGGTGCAACTGACTTTGCTGAAATGACCACCATTTCAAAAGACATGCGCGCCAAGCTGGAAAAACACTTCATTGTTAAGCGGCCAGAAATTGTCGAAGCCCAATATTCTGAAGATGGCACCCGTAAGTATTTGATCCGTTTTGCTGACGGTAACGAAGCAGAGGCAGTTTATATTCCTGAGGAAGACCGGGGTACGCTGTGTATTTCAAGCCAAATTGGCTGCACGCTTAATTGCAAGTTCTGCCACACAGGCACGATGAATTTGGTGCGCAACCTGACCGCCGCTGAAATTGTCGCGCAGATGATGATTGCACGCGATGATCTAGATGAATGGCAAGACCCGACGAAGGGCCGCCAAGTGACTAACATTGTGATGATGGGCATGGGCGAGCCGCTGTATAATTTTGATAATGTTAAAAAGGCGCTCGACATCATCATGGACGAAGAAGGCATTCAGCTTTCCCGCCGTCGTATCACCCTTTCAACGTCAGGCGTTGTTCCTCATATGGAGCGGGCAGGCCGTGAAATTGGCGTGAACCTCGCTGTTTCCCTGCATTCGCCGCGCAATGATGTGCGCAGTGAGATTATGCCGATCAATAAAAAATATGACCTTGAGCAAGTGCTGCAAGCTTGTGCAGACTATCCGGGGGGCAGCAACTCTCGGCGTATCACGTTTGAATATGCCATGCTGAAAGGCATTAATGACAGCGATGCAGATGCCAAAGAATTAGTGCGCTTGATCCGCAAATACAAATTGCCAGTTAAAGTGAATTTGATCCCGTTTAACCCGTGGCCGGGCGTTAACTATGAATGCTCAGATGAAAACCGTATTAAGCGTTTTTCAGATTATATTTTCAAAGAAGGCATATCAGCGCCTATACGCACCCCACGCGGCAGAGACATTATGGCAGCTTGTGGCCAGTTGAAGTCTGCATCTGAGAAAAAGTCTAAAGGGCAGATTTTCCGCGAGGATGCAGCAGCCAAAGAAGCTGCAAATTAAGCGGGATATGATCTAGGGTTAGTTACACCATCGGCCCACTCCCCCTCTTACTCTCTGGCCAAACCACCCGCTAGGATAGACTGTGGGGTGGTTGGGCCAGAGAGTAAGCGGGGAGTGGGCCGGTGGTGAACCAAAACCGAATAGGGCCTAGACCAGTAGACTTAATGGTATCTTTTTGTGCGCCTTTTGCTTGGCAGTGGGGTGATGTTTTTGAAGCTAAAGCTTTTTAAGGCACCGCCGCCATTTTCTGTATTGTGAAAATGATCCAGCATCCAAGGAAGAACCTCTTCCCGAGGCATTGGGCGCCCATAAAGGAAGCCTTGATGCTGTGCACAGCCCAAGGACGACAGCAGTTCAGCTTGATCGGGTGTTTCAATACCTTCAGCCACACAATTGAGCGATAAATTTTGGGCTAATTGAATGCCGGTTTCCAGCACAGTTCGGGACGGCTTATGGTACATCGCAGCGGCAATATAACTCCGGTCAATCTTTAGCTCGGTTAAGGGCAAATATTGCAATTGCTTTAAGGAGGCATGGCCGGTGCCAAAGTTGTCGATAGACAAGCCAAAACCCTTAAGCCTTAATCGAGACATGCCTTCAAGGCATTCCCGTGCTTGTTCCATTACTTTGGGCTCACGAATTTCCAAGGTAATGGAGGTTGGTAGAATGCCGCGCCTTTCTGCAAAATCTGCAACACGGTCTGGAAAGTCTGCGTCCTGTAGATTATCGGTGGAGATATTAACAGACACCGGCAAATGGAATCCCTTTTTGTGCCAGTGCGCTACATCTTCGCACGCCTGTTGAATGATAACATCGGTGAGTTCGGTCATAAGGTTATAATCTTCGGTAGTGGGAATAAAGCTACCGGGACCAAGAATTTTACCACGATCAGTTTTCCAACGCGCAAGGCATTCAAACCCAATAAGGGTTTCTTTTTTGCTGCACACTTTTGGCTGGTAAAAGGGTACAACTGCGCCACCCTCAAGGCCACGTGCCACGGACTTGTGGGACAGTTGGCCTTGAAACTCGCCTTGAAACTGTGGGTTTAGTGTATTCGATGGATTGATAAGAGATGCTTCTAAGAGAAGCTCGAGAAAATCCTCAGGTACATAGGGCTTTGCAAGGGTGCCCACAATATTCAGGCCAAACTGCTCGCCAAGTTGTTTGGCAGCAAAAAGGAGTGATTCTGAATGCCCGGAAACCAAGACGATTTTTGATGTTATATTTTGATCCGCCATTTCTCGGATAAGCTGGAGACCATCCATTTCGGGCATTTCAAGGTCCGTGATGATCAAGCTAAAGGTCATTTCGTCCAGCGCAGCCAATGCCTCAATGCCGTTATTCACTAATACGGTTAGGTATCCTGCTTCTGTACAAACAATAGATAGCATATGGCGTTGAAAAGCTGAGTCGTCGATTACCAACGCTTTGTGTTTCTCAGGGAACTGATCCATCTAATACCTGTGATTATAGAGGTGAAATGCTCGACTGCCCCAATATCATGTAAACTATTTTTTATTTTTAAATTGATGAAGTAAATATTAAGTTAAAATTGATATAATATTTAAATATATTTATTAAATACTATCTATTTAAGGTTGTTTACTTAAAAGGTGATGCACGTATATAGTATTCATATAAAAACACAGAATTTTTATTTCCGCTTAACGGGCATGTGCTGTTTTTAACTCTTTAAAGCAGGTGTCAGTGAGGTGCGCCCATCGTGCCGAATGGGAGAGGCCAGTATTTATTTTCCGTCGAATCGCTAAAATTAGGTGATATCCACGTAAAAGGACTGAAAATATTATAGAAATGCACCGGTTTTTACTTGGTTTTGCTGTAAAAAGGCTGCGTAATTATCGAATTAGTTTTCCTGTTTTGACCCTCTATTAATTAAGCGCTCTAAAACCATTGACCGCAGGCCTTCATTACCTATACTCCGCCCGTTATTTTAATGTGGAGATTCTGAATGTCAGACAAGATTAATAAAGTTGTGCTTGCCTATTCAGGCGGGTTGGACACTTCAATCATTCTCAAGTGGCTGCAGGTTACCTATGATTGTGAAGTCATAACGTTCACTGCAGATTTGGGGCAGGGCGAAGAGCTTGAGCCAGCGCGACGAAAAGCAGAAATGCTTGGCATCAAGAACATCTTCATTGAAGATCTACGGGAAGAATTTGTGCGGGACTATGTGTTCCCCATGTTCCGGGCCAACACATTGTATGAAGGCCAGTATTTGCTCGGCACCTCTATCGCGCGGCCTTTAATTGCCAAACGCCAGATAGAGATTGCCAAAGAATTGGGCGCTGATGCGGTTTGCCACGGTGCGACCGGCAAAGGCAACGACCAGATCCGCTTTGAGCTTGGCTATTATGCACTGAACCCGAAGATTAAAGTGATTGCGCCTTGGCGCGAATGGGATTTGCATTCCAGAACAGCGCTGATTGAGTTTGCGGAACAATACCAGATTCCAATTCCTACAGATAAGCGCGGTGAAAGCCCGTTTAGTGTAGATGCAAACCTGTTGCATACATCCAGCGAAGGCAAGGCACTTGAAGACCCATGGGTTGCTGCTGAAGAATATGTCTACAGCCGTACGGACAGCCCGTTGAATGCACCAAACGAGCCTGAGTTTATTGAAGTTGAGTTTGAAAAAGGGGACCCTGTTGCCATTAATGGCGAAGCATTGTCTCCAGCAAGCGTGCTAACGAAGCTGAATGAGTACGGCAAACGTCACGGCATTGGTCGACTAGACCTGCTGGAGAATCGTTTCATCGGCATGAAGTCTCGCGGTATTTACGAAACACCGGGCGGCACCATTCTTTTGGAAGCGCACCGGGGTATTGAGCAAATCACGCTTGATAAAGGCGCGATGCACCTAAAAGACGAGATCATGCCTAAGTATGCAGAGGTTTTGTATAATGGTTTCTGGTTCTCGCCTGAGCGGGAAATGATGCAGGCATTGATCGACACAAGCCAAGAGTTTGTGGCCGGGACTGTCCGCCTGATGTTGTATAAAGGTGGCGTAAAAGTTGTTGGCCGTAAAAGCCAGAACAGCCTTTATTCTATGGAGCATGTAACGTTTGAAGAAGACAGCGTTTATGACCAGCGCGATGCAGAAGGCTTTATTAAGCTAAACGCTCTTCGCCTGCAGTTGTTGAACCAGCGCGGTAAAATCAGCGAGCCTCCAAGTTACGACTAACACGGATATGCTCTAGGGCGTATCCGGTTTAATACGCATCACCGGCCCACGCCGCTACACTTACTCTCTCTGGCCCAACCACCCGACAGTGATCTTAACGAGTGGTTGGGCCAGAGAGTAAGCGTGGTGTGGGTGGATATGGTTTTAACTAAGATGGATACGGCTTAAATCATATCCGATCTAAGGGCTTTACCTTCCGGGTGGATATTCATACCCTGCTGCCAGTTTTACGTATGTGGCGGCAGGGGCTTTCACACTTGAGGGAGTGATATGGCTGAAATAGTAACCATTATCGCCCCAGTTTTCCTGATTATGATGCTGGGCTATGGGCTTGGTAAAACCCGCTTGTTCCCCGAAGGCTCTTCTGCCGTTCTTATTACCTTTGTGTGGTATGTGGCTATTCCCGCGCTTATCTTCAGGGCCGTCGCGCCCAAGGATTTTCCGCAAGGCTTAGAGCTGCTTTTGCTTGCTGCATATTATGCTTCTGTCTTTCTGGTCTACGGGCTTACGTATGTATTTGCCCGCGCGGTTTTTAAGCTTTCCTCTGGCGAAGGCGGCATTTTCTCTCTTGTGACATGCTTTGGTAATGGCGTGTTTGTGGGTGTGCCTATTGTAGAGGGTCTATACGGCGAAGAGGGCGTGCGCCTGTTGCTGGTTATTCTCAGCTTTCATTCTCTCTCTCTCTTATCGGTTACAACGATTATTGTTGAAAGAGACTTGAATGAAGATGGGGGCGGTACGGCCGCCAAAATATTTGGTAGCCTGCGCCAAAATCCTATCGTTGTAGCCTTGGCAGCAGGTTTAGTATGGTCTGCACTGTCACTTCCCTTTCCTTATTGGCTGGACCGTTTGGTTAGCCTGCCTGCTCAGGCTGCGTCCCCTGTTGGCCTGTTTGCTGCGGGGCTTGCCCTTTCTAATGTTAGGGTTGCTGGCAACTTGAGCCACTCCCTTTTAGCTGTTTCCCTAAAGCTGTTGATATTACCAGTTATGACGTTTTTCATTGCCCGCTATGTGGCTGGCTTACCGGATTTATGGGTGGGCGTAGCAACAGTGGCAGCAGCGCTTCCTTCTGGGATGATAGGCTATAGTTTTGCTAGCCAGTATGGGCTTGGTACGCGCCGGGCGGCTACTGCTGTACTCATTTCTACAGTAATATCTGTTTTCACCCTGACGGGCCTTTTGCTACTGCTGCAAGCTGACGTACTTTTTTAAAGCAGCACTTGCATTAGCTTGGCCCCACACTAGTTGAGAAATTTACAATGAAGTTATTTTATTCTCTGGCATCGCCTTATTCCCGCAAAACATTATTGCTCGCCAAATCATTGAAGTTGGCTGATGACATAGAGGTGGTTTTAGCCAACCCGCTAGAGAATGACGCTGCTTTGATTGCAGCAAACCCTTTAGCCAAAGTGCCTGCATTGCTGATGGGCGATAAGGCCATCAGTGACAGCCCCCTTATTGCAGAATATCTGTTGAGAAAAGCCGGTGCTGATAGAAGCTCTGAGGCTTATATGCGTCAGTTGGAAGTGCAGGCATTGGCGGACGGTGTTACAGATGCGGCTGTTGCTATCATTATGGAAAGCCGCCGTCCTGATGCTGAGCAATCTGCTTTATGGATTACGCGTTGGGAAAGCTCGATTGAGCGCGGCTTGCACGTGTTAGAAAGCCAGAATGAAACATTTAGCACTGGGTGGGACTTAGGCAGTATGGCTGTTGCTTGTTTGCTGGATTATTTGTGTTTTCGTCACCCCACCCTTGATTGGCAGCGTCCAAACCCCAAATGCGCCGCGTGGTTTGCGGAAACCATTAAACGTCCAGATATGGTTGAAACAGACCCTCGGAAGTAAATTTGCACGACATATGGTGTCACTGACAAAAGAAAAGGGCCAGCATGAAGACTGGCCCTTTTTGGTGTCTGATTGTTAGATGTTTATTTTCCAGCGCGTTGGGTGTCGCGGATGGTTTTAAATTCAGTGCCATCTTTCCAATTTGGCCATAATGAGGAATTTATCACCAAACGCCCTGTTTTGGCATAAAGCTGCAAGTCTTCCACAGCACCTGTAAAGTCCCAGTTGGGGTCAAACTCGTCAGAGGGTGTGTGATAGTCGTTGGCAATATAATAGGCGGCGATTTTTTCCACGTAGGCGCGGCCTTTTTCCTTATGGTCATAGCCTGGGTTTGGATACAGCATTGGTACACCAAGTTTGGAAAGCTCAAAGTGGTCAGAGCGGTAGAAGTACCCTTTTTCAGGGGAGTGATCGCCCACAAGCACGCGGTTTTGGCTTTTTGCGGCTTCGGTAAGTAGGTCATCCAGTTCTGAATTACCATGGCCTACAACAGTGACATCATTGGTTGGTCCATAGAGGTTTAGGCCGTCCATATTGATGCCCCCAACGGTTTGCACAAGGGGTACCAACGGGTTTGCGGCATAATAGGCTGACCCAAGCAAGCCTTGCTCTTCGGCTGTAACAGCGAGGAACAACACACTGCGTTTTGGTTGGTCGCCGCTTGCAAATTGTTTGGCAAGTTCGATCAAACCCGCCGTGCCAGTCGCATTATCGTGTGCGCCGTTATAAATGCCGTCCCCGTCAATAGTGGGGTCTGTGCCCAAATGGTCCCAGTGCGCCATATAGATGAAATATTCATCAGGGTTGGTGCTGCCTTCTATAAGGCCAGCAACATTGCGCGACGTAACATGCTGGATTTCAGTTTCAATCATTGCACTGGCGGTTAGGTTAAAGGAAACAGCTTTAAAGTCGGCAGATAAAGCGGCTTTACTAAGGGCTGCGCGGTCAAGCCCGGCGGCTTTAAACAAGGCAGAGGTCGCTTCCGTTGTTAACCAGCCTTCAATGTCCAGAAGGTTTGCGCCTTTGTCTGCGCGCGCAATATCAAACAGGGGGCCTGTCCAGCTATTCTCAACAGTTGTCCACGGGTAAGCGGCTGGTTTTGTTTCATGGATGACCAGCGCACCAGCGGCACCCTGCCGGGCGGCTTCTTCAAATTTGTAAGTCCAGCGACCATAATAAGTCATGCTGTTACCATTAAAAAGTGCGTCATCTTGTGTGGCGTAACCGGGGTCATTCACGAGGATAACAACTGTTTTCCCTTTTACATCAATACCCTCATAGTCGTTCCAGCCACGCTCTGGTGCGTTGATGCCGTACCCCACAAAAACCAGCTCGCTATCAGCAATAGCGGCGCTGGAGGTTTCTTTGCGAGTCCATAGAATCTGATCTGTTTTGAAGGCCAGATTAAGGGCTGTTTTGCCACCAGCAATGGTAAGGCTTGGCGCCCCTTTCACTTGTATGGAGACAAGCGGCACGCTTTGCACATAGCTATCGCCGTTTGCAGGTTTTAGCCCTGCAGTTTTAAATGCAGTGGTAATATAATTTACAGTTAATTCTTCGCCGGGTGTGCCCGGTGCGCGGCCACCAAATGCGTCAGAGGCCAATGTTTTAATATGGTCAGACAGGGCAGTGTCGCTTACTTGGTATGGCGCCGTTTCAGTTTTCGGTGCTTCTTCGCAGGCAACAAGCCCAGTGCATAGCGCGGCAGTTAAAAGCATATTTTTCATAAAATTAGTCCCCCTAAATTAGTTGGGCATACAGTGTGAAAAACCACAGGCTATGTCAATGTTACTGATAGGCCGATTGGATTAATTTAACCCAAGAAAGCGCTAGTGGTGCCATCAATGATAAATTGTGCGGCAAGGGCCGCGAGGATCATGCCCAAAAGGCGCGTTAAAATCGCGCTGACAGAAGGCCCCATAAATTTCATAACCTTGCCAGCCATAAAAAAGACAAGGAGCGTTATCAACATCACCACGAGGAGGGCAGCGAGAACAGCAGCTTGCCCCTCAATATTGCCAGTTTCATGCGCCATTAGCAGCATGATAGTGGTAATGGCACCGGGGCCAGCCACAAGGGGCATAGCTACTGGGAAAACAGAAACATCGTCAAAATATTCGTCGATTTTGTCAGCAGCTTCCTGCTTGCGTTCACCGCGTTTTTCAAACACCATTTCAAGCGCCATGATAAAAAGCATGATGCCGCCAGCGATTTTCAGCGCGTCCATAGATATGCCGAGCGCCCGTAAAAAACTTTCGCCGCCAACAGCAAATAAGACGAGAATAATCAGCCCGATAAAGGAACCGAGCAAGGCCATTTTGCGCTGGTGTGCAACTGGCGTATCCTGCGTAAGGCTACCAAAAATTGGCGCAAGGCCTACGGGGTCAATGATGACAAACAAGGATATGAATGCCGCAATGAAGGTTTCTTCCATAATGTACGCTTTCCCCGCCCGCACAGGGACGCGCCCTGTTAGCAATTAATATAATAGCTGGCTCAATACCTTAACGATGAAGGGTTAAAGTTCAATGCCTTTTTGGCGGCAGGTTGCCGTGACTGTGCTGGCCAGTAGGCAAGCAATTGTCATCGGCCCTACACCACCGGGGACTGGCGTAATGGCATGGGCGTGTATTGCCGCTGCGCTATAGTCCACATCTCCTACGAGGCGTGTTTTACCCTCGCCTTTTTCAGGGGCAGGAATGCGGTTCACACCCACATCAATCACAGTCGCGCCTTTTTTAATCCAGTCGCCTTTGATCATTTCTGGCCGGCCAACAGCGGCAACAACAATGTCTGCACGCAAGACTTCTTCCCGCAGGTTTTTCGTTCGGCTGTGGGCGATGGTGACAGTGCAGTTTGCATTCAACAACAGTTGTGCCACGGGTTTTCCAACGATGTTAGAGCGCCCCACCACAATGGCATTCAGGCCAGATAAATCGCCGAGTGTGTCTTTTAGCATCATCAGGCAACCAGACGGAGTACAAGGCACCATGCCGTCGCCACCCGTGGCCAGCAAACCCGAGTTGATAACATGAAATCCGTCTACATCTTTTTCCGGCAAAATGGCTTCAATAACAGCCGCTTCGTTCATATGTTTTGGAAGTGGCAATTGCACCAAAATAGCATTGACAGCAGGGTCATTATTTAGGGCTTCAACTTTGGCAATCAAGTCTGCTTCTGGGGTGTCTGCCGGCATGTCAAAGTGGAAGCTGTTCATGCCCGCTTCTTTGGTTTGCTTTACTTTGTTGCGCACATAGACTTCGCTAGCAGGGTCTTCGCCCACAATGATAACCGCTAAACCGGGAGTAATATTGTGATGTTCTTTTAATGTGGAAACGTTGGCTTGTACGCCAGCGCGTACTTTTTCAGCGAATGCTTTACCGTCGATAATATGGGCAGTCATGGGCGCGGTCTCCACAGTAGTTTAGGTCTTTTTCATTCCGTAAAGCCGAGCATAACCATTTGTTTTTCCAGCCTACCCAATAGGGTTTTAGGGTCGCCAGCAAAAAGCACTGTTTTCAGCCTCGATTGGTCCCCTGCTATAAGCTGAATATTGGTCTTGGGCAACTTGAGTTTTTTACTAAGTAGCTTAATAAGCGCGCTGTTGGCTTTGCCCTTTTCAGGCACAGCAGTCACGGTGGCTTTTAGGCGTATTTTTCCTGTGGAATCAGCCTCAAGGCGCACAAGCGCGTCTTTCGCCGCTTTCGGTGTAAGTTTGATGGCGAGTAGTACACCGTTTTTGTGAGTATTTAGGGCCTTGTGAAGCATCAAGAGCAAAGCCTTGCGTTGCTGTTAGCCAAAAAAGAGCGGTTCAATAGAGGTTTTGAGGAAAATTTCGATGAATTTGATACCTAAAAAGAGCGCTAAAATAGATAAATCTATGCCGTTTAGATTGGGCATATAGCGCCGGATGGGTCGGGCTGCTGGCTCTATGACACTGTATAAAAAATGCGAAGCAGTTTGTACAAAGGGTTGGTGTGTATTGATAACCCCAAAGGCTGTGAGCCAGCTAAGGATAATGTGGGCGATCAGGCACCAAGTGTAAATTCCCAAAACGGTATATATCAACCAAAACACGGCAACCATGGTGTGTATGCTCCTTAGGTAATTAAGAATATGCGCTTTAGCATGTTATTTGCATAAGAGTTAAGTAGTTTGTGGCCTTGTTTCAATAGGGCGGCAAATAATGCCCTATTTACCGAGTCGATTGAAAAGATTCGGGAATTATAAAGGCAATTTTTACCCATCGGTAATATTTGCCTACTTGAGAGAGCAGAAAGCACTAAAAGTACCTATGGCCTTTTTTGGAACATCTGTTAGTTTTTCTTCCCTGTTTGGCGTTGCGCAACAGCAAAGCTTCAAGCCGCAAATTATTGGCTTGGGCGGTTCTCTCATTACGGCTGCCTTAAATGCAAAACTAGCGCAATCTAGCCTTTTGGGTACCGCTGCAGAGAATAGCGCAATCTTTAGGGTCAGCAGAAGTTTCGATTCCGCTGTTGTGACACCATGGGAAGAAACCGAAGAAACATCGTCGCTTGCAAAACGGGTGCGCGAAGTTCGGAACCTTAGCAAGTTTATCGACTTGAATGATAACGCGCTGAACGGTGTGAAAACCAGCGCGGACAGAACAGCCACATTTGCGCTGTTCAGGGCCATTTCAAATCTGCGGGTTCTTGCTGAGTATGCTTCTGAAAATAATACAACTACCTCGTCACTGGGGCGCTTGGACGAGCAATTCCAAAAAGGGATTGATGAAGTCCGGAGCTATATATCCAGCGCACAGTTAGACAAGTTGGATTTATTCCTTGGGGACAAAGAATATAGTACTGAAACTGCAACACGCCTTGGGAAAAATGAAACAGGCTTTTCAGGCGGGTTTGTTGCGGACAGCGCCGACGACGTGTTGACGGGGTTAACAGGTACTGAAGTTTTTACAGTCTCGATCACCAAAGGTGGCGTAACGGACGATATCACTGTCGGCCTGAGCGGCATTTCTGGTGATTTGTCGCTGACCAATGTTGTAGACCACATCAATGCGCAAATTGAGGCGTTGACGGAGCTTGACGAAGAGGGCGAGC
>JAESQS010000322.1 GCA_016765035.1 Kordiimonadaceae bacterium
GCTTTTTTGTTACTAAGGCTCGTTATTGCTTACGCAACAAAGGCTGCCAAAAGTGCCATCACTACAATCACTGCTATTGTTGCCCGGATTGAAACCTTGATAAATCCTGCGTAGGTATCTTTTTGATCTTCAATATCCACTTTAGCAATTCCTTATTTAAAGCTGTATAAACTGGCAACGCCGCATCACCACATATTGGGGCGTTTATACCTCAAGTGCAAAGCGAGGCCAAGCCCAAAATACGCCCTTTATTGTTCAACATCAAGGGTCACCGTCTTGGGCCTTTTTGCGAAATTTTCGATTCTGCCACCAACGGCCAATACGCACTTCCTGATTGCGGCGGAAGCGCCTGACAAAAGCAAAATCCACTGAAAGAATGACAAGCCCAAGAGGCACCATCCAAAAGCCAAGAACTGGTAAAAACCCTAGAATACCACCAATAATTAATAGAACTCCCAAAATTATACGGCCAATACGCGATGCTGGCATAATTTTGTTAGCAGTGTTTCTTACCATCACTCATCACTTTCAGTCAGCTCTACTCTGGCCCAATCATGTTTGGTGCATGTGGGAAGAAAATGGGGGAATTGCAAGCTGTTTAAAGGGCGTTATACAAGGGCCATAGCTCGTTTATGGCCTGCATCTATGTCACGTAAAAAACATTTTTGCAGCAAATATTGGCCGCTTAAAGAATTTACCACCTGTAAATGCCGTATGTTTCACGCTGGCTAACGCCGAAAAATAGCGCAAATTACCGTCAATCGCCTCAACAATTGAATGGGCAGCCAAATGGGCCTGTGCAATTTCACGCCTTGAATAGGCTTGGGCATAATACACATTGCCCGCAATCTTCCCTATTTGCGGCACTTCGTTTTTTCCAACACCTGTTTTCCCGCCCCAGACATAAGGAAGGGCAACTTTTGCTAGTTCAGGGAAAAGTGCTTGAATTTTGCGCTTAAGCTGACCTTTAACATCTTTGGGGTGGCGGCCTGAAAAATTGACCAAACCACTATAAAGAAACCTGTTATCCTGAGTAACCCTATAGTGTTCAGAGTATTTTCCGCTGCCAGAAAAGGCATATTTATGCGGATTTATCTTCTGTAGCAGCTCCTCAGATAAAGGCTCTGTTACTGCTGCATAGCTATCCACAATAAGTTGTTTTTGCGCTAGGCCCGGTACTAAATCACCCAAATACGCATTCCCTGCCAAAAGGGCTATATCAGCCGTCACTTTGCCGTGCCCTGTATCAACAACAACTTTTTTGCCACACGCGATGTCATTCACACGGGCATCTTCAAAAATTTTAACGCCCAGCCGCTCTGCAACACGGGCTTCGCCCCGCACCAAGTTGAGGGGGTGACAATGCCCCCAGCCCATATTTAACAAGCCCCCTGATAGAGACTGAGACCCCAGATTTTCTTCTGTCTCAGAACCTTTAAAAAGCTGTAGCTTTGGCGCGTAACCAAGACCAGCTAAAGCGTCTGCTTTCTCTTGAAGTCTACGCACCTGTTTTTTTGATGTCGCTGTCTCAACATGGCCCCATGCCAAATCGCAATCGATTTCGTACTTTTTAACTCGGTCCTTGATAATATCAACTGAGCTATTCCCCAACTCCCAGACCGCTTTGGCCTGTGCAGCGCCAAATATAGCGCTGTAGTCATTAAATTTGGAAATATCGGGGCCAGCACCACCTTCAATGAGCCCACTACACCGACCACTTGAGCCCCAGCCGATAAGGTTTTGCTCAACCACAGCAACCGTATATCCCCGTTCGGCCAACTCCACCGCCGCGGCAATACCCGTAAAACCACCCCCTACAATAACCACTTGAACACGAACATTGCCTTCAAGGCGGCTAAATGCCTGCAGGTCATTGCATGTTGCGGAATATATAGTGTCGGGGAGCCGATCGTCGTGGAAACTATCTCTAACCCTCATAGGCCTCTATCGTCCAAAATATAATAAACACAGAATTTCCCTATTCAATCTACGTGCCAAGCCATATGGAGCACCCTCAGCTTCAGGTATTTTCTGCCATCATCCTATTCAGTGGGAAATAGTATAACTCGATAATACATAATAACTGCTTTACAGATAAAATCTAAATTACAGAGTACCAGATTTTATTAGTTGCAATTATGCACGCCTATTACAAGCCTGCCATGCAAAGATATTTCATTTCCAGAAAATCATCGATGCCATACTTGGACCCTTCCCGCCCAAGGCCAGACTGTTTAACACCACCAAAAGGCGCAACTTCCGTGGATAAAATACCAGTGTTGATGCCAACCATGCCATATTCTAACGCCTCAGATACACGCCACACGCGCGATAGATCTTTCGCGTAAAAATACGATGCAAGGCCAAACTCTGTATCATTTGCCTGCGCTATAACATCATCTTCATTGTCGAATTTAAAGACAGGGGCTACAGGCCCAAAAGTTTCCTCCCGCGCCACAATCATTTCTTTGGTGGCATCGCGTATAATTGTTGGCTCAAAGAAATACCCACCAAGGGTGTGCCTGTTGCCGCCCTCCACAACAGAGGCCCCTTTAGAAACCGCGTCGGCGATATGTGCTTCGGCTTTCAACACCGCTGCATCATTGATAAGTGGGCCTTGCACGATGCCTTGCTCAAGGCCTGAACCAACCTTCATTGTTTTTACAGCCGCAATGAATTTTTCAAGAAACACTTCATACACACCCGCCTGAACATAAAGCCGGTTTGTGCATACACAGGTTTGGCCAGAGTTTCGGTATTTTGAGGCAATAGCCCCTTCAACAGCAGCATCAATATCTGCATCATCAAACACGATAAAGGGGGCGTTGCCACCCAGCTCAAGCGTTACTTTTTTAATGTCATCTGCGCATTGGCGCATTAAAATACGCCCTACCCCTGTAGAGCCCGTAAACGTAAGCTTGCGCACTTTCCTGTTGCTGCATAGTTCAGCGCCAATTGCAGCAGCATTCGTACCTGTTACGACGTTGAACACGCCTTTCGGAATGCCGGCCTGTTCAGCCAACACGGCCAGCGCGAGCGCAGACAAAGGCGTTTCTGCGGCAGGTTTTACCACAACAGTACAGCCAGCAGCCAACGCAGGCGCGACTTTGCGTGTTATCATCGCATTTGGAAAGTTCCACGGTGTAATGGCTGCAACAACGCCTATGGGTTGCTTCAACACAATAATGCGCCTGTCTTTTTGTGGCTCGGGTATTACATCGCCATAAACCCGTTTGCCTTCTTCGGCAAACCATTCAATGAAACTTGCGCC
>JAESQS010000323.1 GCA_016765035.1 Kordiimonadaceae bacterium
CGCCATAAAAGTGGCCATCATATTTCTACGCTGAGCCCAGACTTTGGTAAAGGTTTTGAACAGTGCGGCCTTATCCGCCGCCGCCAGCGCACCATCTACGGCCAGCGCTGCTTCAAGCACTCCCGGGCCTGTTTCTGTGTGCAGGCCCTCAATAGGAAAATCCATCTGTTCAGACAACGTTATCAGTTCTTGATAGAGCTCGGCATGAGTGCTGTTACGCAGCATCGAATAACCAAACATGCCCGGCGTGATCGGTTCCAGGTCTCGATAATTTTTGGCGCGTGCCGACTGCGGCGTTTCGTTGAACATAAAGAACTCATATTCAAGTGCCGCATAGACATCAAAGCCCGTCGCATCGGCCTTTTCCAGCACTCGCGATAACGTGTTACGCGGACAGAGCTTGGCAGCGTTACCGTCAAATTCGCAAAGAAATAACAGCATGCCAGGCTCGAAAGGAATATCACGACAGCTCTGTGGCAAGACTCTAACCGGCGCATCAGGATAACCGGTGTGCCAGCCGGTGTAGGTGACACCAACATTTTCATAAAGCTGATCGTTAGAATCCCAGCCCAGCACCACATCACAAAAGGCAAAGCCGCCTTCTAGCGCTGATAAGAATTTAGCCGCTGACATATATTTACCGCGCAGCAGGCCATCAACATCAACCACGCCCACCTTCACATGTGTGTCTGGGTTTGCTGCTAAATGGCTTTTAATTTCTTCAACCGTGATCATCCAGTCTCTCCTTTTCCCCGCAAAAATGAGGCCCGACAAATTTCAACCATGCAGCATTGACTGTTGTCAACCATACGCTTGTTTTCAGCGCCCTTCTTAATGCTCGCGCCCTCATACTTATGCCCGCGCCACCGAAGGGCCACCAGCCACCCGTTTTTCCGGGCCTATGTGATGATATGCTAATGTAGAAAGATCGGCTATATTAGCACCCGGACTTTCCACCATCAAATGGCCACTGGCAATCGCCCCAAAGTCTGCGCGGTAATGCACCGTTGATTTTAAAGCGAGCATACTAGCCTCAGCAGGCTCTATGCCTACATGCCTAAACATGGCTTGGTCAGCGGCTTGTTGCCTCGCGTGGGAGATAACCACCTTCACCTTGCCAATTGACAATACAGCCATCGGCCCAAGGTCAAAATGGCACCCAAGATAAAAGGGCCCTGTACCAACAAAGCAACCATCCCCAAGGGCTTCAACACGTGCAGGCACCTCTAACGGGCGTTCCCCATACCCGTGCTGTGCGCCAAGCCTGACATCAAGAACCGCCCCAACGCCCGCAGCATGCGCCTGTGCACTGGTCACAGGGTCGCACAATACACCAAGCACCGCGCCTTCCACATCCGCTTCAACCAACGCAGCAAGCAGGCCGACTGTATCGCCAGTACCGCCACAGCCGGGGTTATCCTGCGTATCGACAAGAATAACAGGGCCAGTTACATCGCCGGTAATTTGCTCTAAGGCTTGTGTTATTGCCTGAGCCGGTTGCAGTAGCTTTTCCTTAAATTTATTTTCCAGTTGCGTCAAAAGGGCGACCATTTCCTCAGCGCTCGTCGTCGCATAACTTCCGTATGCCACCACACTTGGCACGCATTCCGCAACATCGGCTAGCGGAAATCCTGCGGCAAATTCAACTGTGCCACCTCTGCTCTCAATTTCTTCAATTTCCTTCACCACATCAGCCATGGCCATATCAAGCGTCGATTGTGCGCTCATTGGAATAAGGAAAGGCAATTGCTGGCGAACAGCCTTCGGTGCCCCGTGCATCAAAATCTGCGCAAGGCTCTTTGCTGCCCGCTTTCCTGTATCAGCCATATCAACATGGGGGTAGGTCCGGTACATCACCAGCCTGTCGCTATGCGCCACCATCTGGTCGGATACATTTGCATGGAAATCAAGACTAGCCACAATCACTACGGATGGGCCTACTAGATCCCTCACCCGCCGGATCAAATCACCATCTGCATCAGCAGCACCTTCAGCCACCATTGCACCGTGCAGATCAAGATACACAGCATCAACAGGGCTAAGGGCTTTCACCCCTTCAAGTATAGCAGAACAAATCCGGACATAAGCATCAGATGAAACGATACCTGAGGGCCCTGCCGAACACCAAAGTACTGGCTCTATACTCCAACCAAGGGTATCCGCTTCAGCAAGGAAGCCTGCCATAGGCAAATTGCAGCCATATGTTTGAGATATGACAGCCGGTCCACGCAACAAACCCGGCCATGCATCAGGCTGAACAAATGCATCATACCCTGTTTTTTCGGATACAAAGCTATTGGTTTCATGTTGGTATCCAGCCACTGCAACACGCATAGAATATACCTACTCTACTACCGGGCCTACTGAAAAGTGACACGCCTTATAACTGCCTACTACAGTGACATCCGCCCTATCAAGAGCGCCGGCCACAGTGCCACCCTATGCCAAATCTGCATCATGGTTACCATACTGCGCTGGTGCTGCCATAAAGCAACCCTTTAATAATCGCGTGCGAGCAGGCAAAGGCCCTACCGAACCAATAGAGCTAAAACCCGCATCCAACTTGCAAACTAAGAAAGCCACCGCCCTATCGGGTAGGGGCAATATTACTTGGGTACGAAGGCAAGGTTTGAATCTACGATTTTCAGGTTATGGCTGGTTTCACGGGCATTGCGGACACCTTCTAACCTGCAATGCTACTACTGTACTTGACCCAAAAGCCTTAAACGCTCCCCTTTTGTCAACAGCTCTCCGCGCCGCGAAACCATCCTGCTATACTAATTCTTTCGCGATGGGCTTTTTTGACCTCATGAGGGAATTGCTCGCTGAGAAATAGGACAAAGGTGCCAAGCTTGGGGAGGATGGTGCTTATCGGGCGACCGCCCTCTTCTGGGTAGAGCAACAGCTCTCCAGCGTCTTCTTTTTGCCAGTCCCGGTTGAGGTAAAGAACCGCTGACAAAATCCTATTACTACGCCCTGAAAGAGCATCCAGGTGTTTTTGATAAAAAGCCCCCTCAGGATATCTTGAAAAATGCGCCTCAAATTCAAAGAGCCCCATAAAGAGGCGTCGATTGAGCCCTGAACGCAGTGCTTCCATCCAAGCAAGAAGGTTCTTTTCTACCGGGTCATCCGGCGTAATCCAGTGGATATGATCAGACCGAACTTGAGAGTTTATATGATGCCCCTGCTCACGGCCAATGCCTGCCGATTTCCAGTCTTTGGGCGCTAAATTTTGCACCCGCAGGTGTAGACTTTGCAGTAATGTGTCGCTCACGACATCGGTTAAAACAACATACCCGTGCTGCTGCAAAGAATTGGCAATCATATCAAGCTGCTGTTCTTCGAACTCTGCACCATGTTTAAGGCCGCCCATAAAGCACCTTTCCATACACATTTGGGCTTTTTAACCCCACGACAACCGCAACATCGGATAGCATACCGCCAACGCAGAACGACATTTATAAACCACATGACTACAAACGGTTTTGTTCTGAAGCACTTCTAAAGCGGCAGATCCTTTTGGCCTAAATTAGGCTAGGCCTAGGGAAAGCAGAGATTAATTCTCTTTTTTCCTGTGCATGAGCTTGGGCAATAGTAGTCTGCTTTATTCTTGTCGATGAATTCCGGCTGTTATAGCTAACTTGAATAATCTTTCTTCCGGCTTCTTTCAAATACGCTTCTACTTCTAGATTATGCGGCTTGCTTCCCCAATCCTCTCCGATCACGAAGATATCAACGTTTAATTCCTTACACGCTGAGGCATATTCAAGTTCATAATATGGACGTACGATATCAACACAGCCCAGAGCTTCCAGCATTTCAACTCGTTGTTCTAAAGGGATAACAGGGACATTTGGCTTATAGCGATTGACGACTTCATCAGCGGCAACGCCAACAGCCAGAACATCACCCAACGATTTACATCGATTGAGTAAAGCAAGGTGGCCAACATGCAGCAAATCAAAAGTACCAACTGTATAAACAATCATTATTCTATTAAGTCCTCTATCAACCATTAGTCTGAAACCACTATTTTAAAAGTGGTGAAAAAATTTAACTGCGCGCTAGATGCACAGCTTTAAGCGGAGGCAACTTTAACGGCCCCGATCGAAACCGCCCGCTTTAGTCGGTGGTTGTTCAATGAGGGACATTAAGCCACAACAACACCTCGCTTTTCTAAAGCCATGATGAGGCATTAAAAAGCTGATGTTAAATATGTTACTTGTGTATATAGGTAACCTCCCTGTCCTTTAACATATAGAGCTTGCTATGACAACTGAAAACTCCACCACAGAAGAACAACAACTCAGACCTATTCTATCTTATGTCGGAGATCTCCCCAACCTTTGCTCTCTTGCGGGGCTTGGCTGCACGGTACTTGCCATCTACTTTAGTCTTATTGGGGTTTACGCCGCTGCAATGATTGGCATGGTCTGGGCAGTTGCGTTTGACTGGGCCGATGGACTGATTGCTCGCAGGATGAAAGGGCGCACTGGTGACGACAGCACCTTTGGCGGGCAACTGGATGTGGTTATTGATATTGTGAGTTATGGTGTCACACCAGCGATCTTGCTTTTAAGCTACGGTAATTTTGAACCGATATTTCTCATTGGGGCCTTCCTAATGCTTGCGGCTGCGGCAATTAGGCTGAGTTATTTCAGCACATTCGGCTTGACAGGCCAAAAATACACAGGGCTGGCTCTTGATAATAATAGCCTAATATTGGTTTTCATATTTCTGCTTGAAGGTGTTTTGAGCAAGGGAAATTTTACGATAGTTCTTTATGCGAGTGGCCTTGGCCTCGCGGCTTTGAATGTGTCACAAATCAAAACACCAAAGCTTTCTGGAAGCCCGGTTAATGTTTTCATTCTGGCGGCCTATACTCTTGGGATATCCGCCATCTATGGATGGGCACTTTTATAAAGATTAAGGCCAAGGAGTTGATGTCACTTTAAAGAGTTCCATCAGGTTAAAAAGCGAGCTTGTTCGAACCACCGAATAAGCTTGGTGGATGATCAGCCATTTCCGTTATTTTAAACCCTCGCCGGATGTGTTGTGTCTTGCGGTGATGATGTTTGTCATGAAATTGTGCCTTAATCATCGCAGGCACTGCGCCTCCTTCACGCGTACATTCAGAATCAAACCGGCAAAGTTTGAGTAGGTGGGGTTGGGCGGTCGCTTACCCACCACCGAACTCAACGTATTGTTTTTTGAATTAGCCCACGGCACCGGAGCACCCCCATACATGGCACCTGTTCATCGACGGAGAAACCCTGAGATCGCCTAAGTCAATATAGGGCGGGCTTATCAACCTATAATATGGCCCGCCTAGGTGCTAATGACGAGCTTACCGATCATGCCGCCGGTCTCGATCAGCTGATGCCCCATTCGGATATTATCCGCAGTCATTGGAGACAGCGTTTTGGTGAGCGTCGATTTGAGCGCTCCCTTATCAACGAGCCTCGCGGCTTCAGTGAGAATCTTATGCTGCGACAATTGTGCGTCGGTACCAACGTTGGAGTGGGCAAACATAAACTCCCACACTAATCCTGCACTTTTCTGCTTTAGGGCCTGAATATTGTGGTCTCTCTGGGCATTTACGAGCATGCAAATCATGCCAAATGGTTTGATCAACCGAGCGGCCTCATCAAAATAGGGATCCGTGTCATGGCAGCAGAATATCCAGTCAAAAGCGCTGTCAGGCAGTGCCGTGAGTTCGGCGTGTGGCACCACTGTATCCGCTCCAAAACCCAAACACCAATCGCGACTTTCATCGCGTGACGCTGTCGCCGTCACATGGAGCCCTACCAGCTTCGCCAGCTGGATCGCGACCGAGCCTACGCCGCCAGCACCATTGATAATCAATAGTTTGCGCCCCTCATTTTCAGCGCTCTCTCGCGAAATATTCATTCGCTGATGTAACGCTTCCCAGGCGGTCAAAATCGTTAGCGGCATCGCTGCTGCAGCAGCGTTATCAAATGATTTTGGTTTTACTGCTACGATGCGTTCATCAACCAGTTGGAATTCCGCATTGCTGCCGGGCCGCGAAATGGCCCCCGCATACCAAACGTCGTCTCCCTTTTGGAACATGCTCGCCTTGTCACCAACGGCGATAACGGTGCCCACTGCGTCCCAGCCCGCCACAGTGAAAGTGCCATCGTCAGCTTTTGCTTGCCGGATCTTGGTATCAACAGGATTAATAGAAACAGCTTTCACCGCCACCAATATATCATGGCCTGTGGGTGTAGGCGTTTGCCACTCGGCTTCGATGATTGCCCCGGCATTATCAGCTGAACGGGCTTGATCAAATCCAAAAACACGCATTTCTATTCTCCAGAATAAATGATTTTCAGAGGCTTTGAGACGCCCCTACTATATTAGACACCTTGTGCATTCATTTTAGTTTGCTGTTCAAAGTCTATAGGTGACAACAGCCGGTTGTTACCATGATTTCTCTTTGGGCTGTAACACATTTCGATCTCGCAACTGGCTAGATGTACCTGAATACGTTATCCCTTTTTTATAGCGCTCACTTCTGTCTGGCCAGTTCGGGGCTCCTCATCCATTTCCTGATATATCGTCAACATTACAGGGGGTAGCTACTCCCAAACAAGTATTTAGTCTGCTACCTTACCGGTACTGGCACCCAAATAATTTAAAAAAAATTGCACGAGATGCGGTACTATCCAGACTACTGAGCCGAGGAAAGCCCAAAAAAGGGTGGTATCCTTCCTGTGGCCGCAAGTAGTCCAAACCAACTACGCAAAGCCTATTTCACATTCGGGCATAGATGCGGACATAGCCGATTTCAGGTACAGGGACGTTGAATCAAAAAACCGCCAACTCATTGAGTTAACGGCTTTTTATGGTTGCGGGGGTAGGATTTGAACCTACGACCTTCAGGTTATGAGCCTGACGAGCTACCGGACTGCTCCACCCCGCGTCAATTTTATCTGTCACCCGTCCGATGGCTTCGCCATTTTCCGATGAGACGGGGCTCAGGGCTGCTTTTCAGCGAGACTTGAGCCGTTTGGTACTCGGTTACCGAAGCGCGACGAGCGCTGAGGCAAGGCCAAAGGCCGCCCGAGTTTATGCGAGGAAAGCCTAAGGTGTGGATACACCGCCGGCGCTTGAGGCTAAAAACCTCCCTCTATATAAACAACAAAACCGCCTTTTGAGGGGCGGTTTGTGTGTTTTTGAAGTTGTGCTGATGTTTATTTCTTTACTCTTTTATAGATCTGGCGACGACCTACTCTTCCGCGCCTTAAGACGAAGTACCATCGGCACTAAGACCTTTCACTTCCGGGTTCGAGATGGGAC
>JAESQS010000324.1 GCA_016765035.1 Kordiimonadaceae bacterium
GCTATATTGGTTCCTGCGACGGTAATATGGAACAGGGCAGTATGCGCGCTGATGTGAATGTATCTGTGCGCAAACTGGGCGATGAGCTTGGTACACGCTGTGAGCTTAAAAACCTTAACAGTATTCGTTTTGTGCGGCAGGCTATTGAAATTGAAGCCCGACGCCAAGTGGATACCATTGAAGATGGGGGCACGATTGATCAGGAAACCCGGCTTTTTGACCCTGTGAAGGGCGAAACACGGTCGATGCGGTCAAAAGAAGATGCGATGGATTATCGCTATTTTCCTGACCCTGATTTGTTGCCGCTTGAGTTTGATGATGCATTTATTACTGCAGCGCGTGATACATTGCCTGAGTTGCCTGATGCCAAAAAAGCCCGTTTTATGGAGGCGCTTGGCCTGAATGATTATAACGCCGGTGTATTGGTGGCAGAGCAAGAGCAAGCGGCGTATTTTGAAACGCTTTTGGCTGCGTTCGCTAAAATATCAGGTAAAGATGCTAAGGCTGTTGCAAGCAAAGCAACAAACTGGGTTACAGGGGATTTGTTTGGGGCGCTCAATAAAGCTGGTAAAAATATTGGCGAAAGCCCTGTTTCAGCAGAGCAGGGCGCAGAGTTGCTCGGCCTTGTGGACGATGGCACCATTTCAGGTCGTATCGCTAAAGACGTGTTTGAAGTGATGTTTGAAACTGGTAAAGGCGCGGAAGCCATTGTGGCAGAAAAAGGCCTGAAACAGGTTTCTGATACAGGCGCGATTGAAAAAATCATCGATGACGTGATCGCCGCCAACCCCGGCCAGCTAGAGCAGTACCGAGGCGGTAAAGACAAGCTGATAGGCTTCTTTGTCGGCCAAGTAATGAAAGCCACAGGCGGCAAGGCCAACCCCGGCGTTGTGAACCAACTGCTTAAACCAAAACTCGACGGTTAAAGACGAGCAAACCTATTTCACTAATTAAAAAGCCCGCCAAATTAGGCGGGCTTTTTCTTTGTTGTCACAACGACAAAGGCTCAATTACTTGTATTCTCGGTTTCTTTATCCATTTCATTTGTTGTGGCAATTTCTGTACCAAAACCGCACCCTTTACGAGCGCTAAGATCGTCTAGATCTAGCTTGCGGGCATGCAGAGATTTTCGCGCATCTTTTTTTGCCATACCGTTGCCAATACCAAAGTCTCCAAGAAAACCTAAGACGGTTCTTCCATTGAATTCACCTGTTTGATCAATTTGTTTTTCAAATTGTTCAAGCCGTTGATATTCTATTTTAATTTCTCTACAGGTATAGAGTTCCTTTTCGGCGGAAGATAATTCCTGCACACGACCATACTGCTTGGTCGCACAAGCGCTTAATAAAAGTGCAGCGCAACACACAACTGTCAAATTTTTCAATTTAGTCCCCCCTAAGTTAAATATATATGTTCATTGAAAAAAATTTATTAACACAATTATTAGTATAGATTCAAACACTATTACCGTTCATCTACTATTAGCTTCAATTTAATGCCCAGAATTGAAGTTAGTTATTAGAATACTTCTTTTGTGTAAAGGCTGGCAGAAGGTTAACTAAGCAGTTTTAGCGGATATTCATTTGCCATAATTCGGCCATGTCGGGGATGGATACTGTAAAGAAAGGGGATATGTTATGCGGTTTATTGCTATTGAAACAGTGCCTTTTTTGGCAGCTTTGGGTGCGCCAGTTTTTGCGGGGCAGGCTGTGTGCGGGGTCATCTAGTCTGTAGATATTGCCTTAATAAGGGCAGCGCAAAGAGTGTATTAATGGTATGTTGTAACAAGAGTTCATTTGGTGTTCAGTTAAGTCGGTTATAGTTGCAGTCTAACAAGTGGAGCTTTGCATGTTTAAAAAATCACTGGTTCTTCTTACGGCAACGGCCTTTATGCTGCCTGCTGGTTATACAGTGAATGTGGTCTCTGCCGATGAATATAGTGCCCGCGAGGCACGGCAGGAAAGGGCACGGCAAAGCCGCCCGAAAGCAAAAAGCACCTATAAACAGCGCGCTCCACGGCAAAGGGCGTCTTCCTCCAGCCGTCGTTCTGGTACAAAAAGCAGCTATCAGCGCGAAGAGCAGGCCGCAAAGCAACAAACAGCCCCGCGTAAGGTAAGCAGCCCGCAGCAGCCTGCTATTCCCCGTGCCATTTCCCGTGCCAGTGCCAGCAGTGGCGGTGGCCAGCAGGCAGGGGTGCAAACCAGAAGAGTAACACGTACAACACGCGGCAGCAGCCAGCCAACAACGCGCACTGTTAGGCGCACCAGCACAGGCACGCGCACCATAACTGGGACTACCACAGGGACCAGTACCGGGAACACCACTGGGCAGGATAAAGCCACCGTTAGCCGCACCTATAGTAATGTGACTAAAACCCGCGCTGTGCACCCTCGTGCAGTGGGTGCTAAAGGCGATACGCGCCGAACCCCCAGAAATGCGACTAGAAGCACAAGCACCACATCACGCAGTGGTAGCGTGAATACGGGGTCTAGCGCAGCGAACCAACACTTGAACCGCCAAGCAGCGGCTTTAGCCTATGACCGGGAGCTTTATAACCGGGGAACTTATTCCGCCAGCCGAAGTAACCGCGACACGAGGCGGGCAGTACGCTCTACTCATGGCGGCTCTGGAGAATATTATACTCAGGGTAAAACCCGGCGGCTCGACCAGCAGCGGGGGCAGACAAACGCAAATTGGGATAGAGGCCGCGTAAGAGACTATGCACGTGGCAGCTATAAAAGGAATTGGTACAGAAACAGCAGGTACCGCGACTGGGATGTGTATTTTGGTTTCTCGCCCTTCTATTATGGGTTTGGCTATAATAGAAGCTATTTTGGCGGCCATTATAACGGCTATTACACTGGCCATTACTATGGGCGCAACTATTACTATGGTCATTGGCCCTTCACGGCTGGCTATTACCATGCCAGAGCCTCTTGGGGCTGTATCATTCCCACCACCATTATCATTATGGTAGCTATTGCCCATACGCCCATAATAATGGTGCGGTGGCCTATGATGACCACAGCTATTATGCATCCTCCTCCAGCGATGACACAGCCCTTGGTATGTTGTTAGGCGGTGTTGTTGGGGGTATTATTGGTGCTGAAATTGATGGCGGCCACAACAAAACAGCAGGTGCTGTTGTTGGCGCTATTGTGGGGGCTGCGATTGGTGCAAGTGTTGCAAATGCTGACAATGATGTTGTGCATTACCCCAAGACGGGTGTGGTGTATGATGCTGAGGGCCGTCACGCTTATGAAAATGAAGCGTATTTGCCGCCGCGTGAGATTAAAACCTGCCTACGGTATGAAACCCGTAACAAGGAACATATTTGCACAAAATGGACCGTTGAATATGTTTATGATGATGACGATTAGAGCGTACCTTGTTTAGTATGCATCATGTCGCGCCACTCTGTTTCTTCTTTGAGCGTATCCGTCTTAATTAGTTACATAGTCACCCC
>JAESQS010000325.1 GCA_016765035.1 Kordiimonadaceae bacterium
ATATTTTCAAGAGGTGCGCCGCATTTGTGATAAATACGGTATATTACTGGTCTCCGACGAAGTCATTTGCGCCTTCGGTCGCCTTGGTTACATGTTTGGTTGTGAAAAATACAATTATTTACCCGATATAATCACTTGTGCCAAAGGCCTTACAAGTGGCTTCGTGCCTATGGGGGCAATGATTTGTCGAGATTATTTAATGGAGCCATTTCAAAAAGATGATGAAAAACAATTTTTACATGGCCAAACTTTTGGCGGACATCCAGTTGCCTGTGCCGCAGCACTGGAAAATTTAGCTATATTTAAGAGAGAAAAAATATTAGAAAATGTTCGGAGTAATGAAAGCCTATTCCGATCCGAATTGGACAAGTTACTCACCCTGCCAATCGTCGGTGATGTGCGGGGTGCCGGTTATTTCTACGGAATTGAGCTTGTAAAAAACAAAGAGACACAAGAACCTTTTACACCTGAGGAAGAAGAAGAAATACTATTTAAATTTGTTTCCCCGCGACTATATGAAGAAGGCTTGATGTGCAGAACAGACGATAGAGGCTGCCCCGTTATTCAGTTATCTCCACCACTCACCGCTGGCCCAGATGAAATTCGGGAAATAGCAAGAATTCTTTACAAAGTAATTGGCGAGGCTGCTGATAAAGTGGCAAAACTGTAAACAGTCATCTACTTGAAAGCAAAGTGAGCATTCTCATGTAATACGCTTGTTATCCACCATTGCGTAACAGTTTTTCTGCGCGTGTGAAACCTAACGCTATCTGGCCCATAAGCCCATAAATCACCAAATAAAGACCGTTTCCAGCCGTCAAACGAATGAATTGGTGCTGGGACAGGCAATGCCACATTCACGCCTTTTATATCGTTCGTAAAATAACGCGCTGCCTCGCCTTCGCACGCTGCCTTCCCCCACAGACATTCCCTTGATATAGGGCTTTAACACGGCTGCATTTTCTATCTGCTTATTTTGCATTTTCACTCTCCAACACTACTAATTAATCTATAGAATCAAGAACCTTTCGTACTCTCTCAAATATCATTTCCAAATCTTCTGGCCGCGAATTTAGGAAGGGCGAAAACTGCAAAATATCCCCGCCATTACGGACAATCATATCCTCATCCCAATAGCATTTTTTATGTACGTCAAAACCACGCTCACCCGGAGCATTTTCTCGTGGCTCTAGCTCTATTGCCCCCATTAACCCGAAATTTCGAATATCTAATACCTTTGGGTGGTCCGAAAGAGAATGTATGGCTTCTTCAAAAATTGGCTCTAATGATTTTGAGTGCTCAAATATATTTTCAGTTTCATAAACGTCTAGCGTAGCAAGGGCAGCAGCTGCAGCAACGGGGTGACCCGAATATGTATAACCATGAAACAATTCGATTGTTCTTTTTGGCCCCGTCATCAACGCATCATAAATACCTTCTTTAAGCAAAACCGCACCCATAGGTATGGTTCCATTAGTCAACCCTTTTGCAGTTGTAATCATATCCGGAATAACGCCAAACCGATCCGCTGCAAATGCGCGCCCAACCCTGCCAAAAGCCGTAATAACCTCATCAAAAATTAACAAAATTCCATGCCGATCACATATCTGGCGCAGGCGTTTTAAATATCCAATTGGCGGCGGTAACACTCCTGTAGATCCGCTTATCGGTTCAACAATGACTGCCGCAATGTTACTACCGTCATGTAGCGCACAAATATTTTCCAACTCATCAGCCAAATGCCCCCCCCAATTTGGTAGCCCCTTAGAGAAAGCATTTTTTTTCAAGTTTAGTGTGTGTGGCAAATGATCAACACCAGGCAATAAAACCGGGCTAAAAACTTTTCGATTGGGCGCTATACCACCCACTGACATACCGCCAAAATTAACACCATGATAACCACGAGCGCGACCAACAAAGCGTGTACGTTGCGCATTGCCTTTGGCTCTGTGATAGGCAATAGCAATTTTCAAGGCCGTATCTACGGACTCCGACCCCGAGTTTGTAAAAAATGCCGAAGAAAAACCATCAGGCGCCATATCAACTAAACGCTCTGCTAAAGAAAAGGCTTTCGGATGCCCAACCTGGAATCCGATGGAATAATCCATTTCAGCGACTTGTTCCTGTACTGCTTTTACGATCTGTGGATGGCAATGACCGACACCGCTCGTCCAAAGCCCTGAGAAACTATCATAAAGTTTTCGCCCATCTTCAGATATGTAATAATGACCTTGTGCGCTTGTCAGTAATCGTGGTGCCTTTTGAAAGTCCCTCAGCGAAGTAAATGGCATCCAATGAGCATTCCTATCATTGTCATGGTCTGACAATTTAGATCGTGAACGAATACGTGGTTTGGTCATTTAATCACCCCTACTGGTTTGGAAAGATTAAATGACCTTAACTTGTGTTAAACAAGATGTTTTGAGCATATTTATTTGCATCTGATTTCATTAGGTTTTTTATGTAATGTGTTTAGTATAATGAGCAAGTTACACTAGGATATGATTATGCCAAGAACGTCAGACATCTCACAAAAGTTAATTATGCTTAGGAAGGCCCATGGGTTATCACAGCGAAAACTTGCCAAACGGTCCGGCGTATCCAATGGAACAATCTCCATCATTGAGAACGGTGGTAATTTAACAGTTAGCATGCTTAAAAAAATTCTGAATGGCATCCCAATGAGTTTGTCACAATTCTTTGCCGAAGATGTGGTGGGCAATGATCCAAAGATTTTTTTCAGCAAAACAGAGCTGACAGAACTTTCAGAAGGTGGTGTATCTTTTAAACAAGTTGGTGGTGACCTTTATGGAAAGGCCATACAATTATTATCCGAAACCTATGCCCCCGGAGCGACAACTGGGCACCATGCACTGCGGCATGACGGGGAGGAGTGTGGCATGATTTTAACTGGCTATCTTACCGTAACTGTTGGTGAGAAAACCCAGACCCTAGGCCCAGGCGATGCTTATTATTTTCACAGCAGTGCTCCACATAGCTTTAAAAATGATGGTATAGAAGTTTGCCGATTGATCTCCGCCTGCACTCCACCAACATTTTAAAATGACAAATGCGCATTACACCTTGCTATTCTTAATCTGACGTACCCCTCACTCAACCAAAGGACTCTACCGATAGATGGATCGGTAATCCCCCCATTTATTGGGGACTTGATAAGTAGAACTTTTATAAGAAGCCATGGTCAAGACCATGGCTAGTTTCTGTATTAGCGTTATGCCGCCGAAAGCCACCATGCGCACAGCGCTGGGCTTGAAATAGCCTCATACAGACAGCGGCGTGCCCTGCCTTTAGCGATAGGTATATTATGATGGGATTAACTTCGGATGGGAGGGGGATCACAGGGCGCTAACCCTCAATAGGCGTTGCATATTCAACTGTCACAAAAATTCTAGCCATATAGCAGATTTGAGATCTTATCATGTGTTAGTATGGCGATGCAGCTCTCACGACGCGACTATCCAGCAGATTGCAGATCTTTTCCTCAGTCCTATGACTGACTGGGAGCGCCTATATAGCGCCCGTTATAAGCAACATATTAGACATAACGGAGGCTACTGGTAGACCGTGCCATCATCGTTTTTTCAGCTTCAACTGCAACATTCTTACATGGCTTACCACAAGCACATGTCTCTTTTTGAATACGGTTATAAGCAACGTGAAAGTCTTTTCCACAATCACATGCAACTATAAAACCTCTAAAAATACATTCTTTAATAACCATGATTGTCTCCTATTATTGTGATCAGTTAGGTAAAGAGGAGCAATCACGATGCCACTGTATGTAAATATGACTAAGGCACTGATTTAACTATACAATAAATATGTAGTTAGAAGACACTCACCTAACATACCCCCCCTAGTTTGCGAGATTTATTTGCATAATGGGAATCTAAAGTGTGCAATCTGCTTCAAACCCCAAAAAGCTGAATCCCCTAACTAATAAAACTATTTATTTTCATAAGGTTACCTTTAACTTCCCAAAATGCACTGATGGCATATCCTTTGCGACTTTCTCTAAAAGCCCAAGAGAGAACAAATGGTTCGCATCGATATAGAGAGACCCAGCCAACGGCTCCACCACAGAGTAACAGCCCCTATGTTTGTGAAGGTGGCCAAACAATATTATCCTGCTGAAGATTGGAGTTTGGGAGGCTGCCAGCTTGCGCAGCTAAAAACAGATTTACCGCAATTAACAGAAACCATTCACTGTGTTCTCGCCCTCCCCTTTCAAGGCTTCACAATCTCATTCCAAGTAACAGGCACTATTATGCGCGCCTGCCCCCAAAACAATTCCATCGCCATAAAGTTCAATAAACTGGGTGAACGCGAACAGCACCTAATGGAACACTTTATTGATGAATTAGTGCGTGGCAGCATGACCGCCGTTGAAGATACCATCCAGCGTATCGATACACCGGTGACACCCGTGTCTACAAAACCTGATCCAAACCCTGTGGATACACTGCCCGTTAGGCGCTTTAATTTTAGAAACTGTTTCATCGCTGCTCTTTATCTGAGCCTAGGGTTTTTCCTATTCACCTATATGGGCGTCACCCTCTACAGCCAATTTGTGCGGCTAGAAGTTCGAACCGCTGTCGTTACCGCGCCCCTTGAAGTGGTCTCCGCTGTCATGGACGGTACAGTCAGACGTGTAACGGCTTATAAAGGGGACATGGTGAAGCACGGCATACCCGTGCTTCACCTGTCGCATTATAAACTGGAAGCGCAACGACAAGAAGCACTGCTCACCATAAAACATACAGCCGCAGAAATCGCGCAATGGCAACTTCGCAGGAAACAAGAACTCACCCGCCTGAAGGATTTTTCGCTCGCAAGCGGCTCGCTTATCCGGGGGCTAGAAAGCACGGTGTCCGCTGCAAGGTCCGCCCTGCGTGTTGCCACTGCAAAACAAGTCCGCAAGACTACACTTTATGAACAAGGGCATGAAACCATTAGCAACCTTGACGCGGCACGAGACCAAACAGACGCCGCCCACCAAATATTTGACACAGCCGAAGAAGCATTGCTTCGACAAAAGACGATGCAGATACGCGCAGGTGATAGGCGCCATTTTGATGGCATCAAGTTCGTTGGTGATTTGGACGAAGTAGAGGCAAAGTTGGCCCGGGCAAAAGCCGCAATTAAAATAGCTAAATCCAAACTTGCCGATATTGCCATTCAAGAAGCCAGGTTGGCCGTTTCTTCCCCTTTCAATGGCACCTTAAAAGAACTCTATGTAACAACAGGCAGTAGCTATAGCCGAGGTGATACATTAGCCGTCTTTGAAGCCCCTTCACGCTCAGTCATTCACGCTTTTCTTAATCAAGAAGAGATACTGGAAATCGGCCTCGGCGCTATTGCATCTATTTATGTACCTTCCACAGGCACCTTACTAAAAGGCCGCATTACATCCATCGACCGAACAGAAGGTTTTATCAATGAAGTCGCGTCTAGCTACACATGGCGTGGCCCGAAAGACAGGTCCGCACTCGTTGAGTTAGAGATTATTCAGTCAAACGATATAATCACAGCACTTGTCCCCGGCCACCCTGTTACCATTCTTTTCCAAAGGCAGAAGACAAACCCCGCCTGGGCTTATATTAAAAAGCTGTTTGGTGCCTCAAATGACTGAGAAAGTTAACCCACTTGCACCGACTGAGCCGATCCTAAAGCCAAAGAATTTTAGAGAAAAATGGGGTGGCATTATCGCCGTGCAACTCTTTCTGTATTTTGGGCTTTGTTTTGCAGCAGTAACAGCCTTGCCAAACACCCTCTGGGATCCGGAACTCAAAACATACACCTATATAATTGGATCCCTTGGCGCATGGCGATACGGATGGTGGCTCACCCACACTGTGCGCTCTTTCATATACGGTAAATTTGTATATCCCCGCATACGCCGTAAAGGCGAGGCTGTTTGGAACAATGGGTGGCGACCAAGACACATTCATTTCATGATGACGACTTATAAAGAGCAGCGAGAAACCACCGAGCGCGTCATACAGTCTATTGTTCGGGAAATTGAGGCCGCAGGTGTAGCCGGCACTATCTGGCTTGGGTCAAGCGACCCTGTTGACGAAGAATTAGTGATCAACTTTCTACAACGAATTGCCCCGGAACTAGATTTAAACCTTATCGTAATCCGCCAAAACTCTCCGGGGAAGCGCATGGCCATAGGGCTTATATTACGGGCTATGAGCCGCCACCGCGTCAAGGATGAAGACTTAGTAGTTTTTATGGATGGCGATTTTATATTGGCACCCGGCTGCCTGACTAAATGTCTGCCACTTTTTAAATGCAATCCAAAATTACAAGCCCTGACTACTGACGAGGACGTTGTGTGTATTGGCCCGAAATGGTTTTCTATTTGGCTGACCATGCGGTTTGCCCAGCGCCGAATTGCTATGCAATCCCACGCGCTATCAGGCCGTGTACTGACCCTTACGGGCCGTTTATCTGTTTTTCGAGCGTATCACCTAAAGAAGCTTGCTTTCATTAGACTTCTTGAGGCCGACCATTTGAAGCATTGGCTTTGGGGCGACTTCCGCTTTTTGTCAGGGGACGACAAAAGTACATGGTATTATATGCTCAAGACAGGGTCGCTTATGCTCTATGTGCCGGATGCTCTTGGTTATACTGTTGAAGTAGTGGAAGGCAATGGTCTGGAGCGCATGATGCAAAATATCAGGCGCTGGTCTGGGAACATACTCCGAAACGGAAGCCGCGCTTTGGCACTTGGCCCCCGCCGTATGCCCTTTTTTATATGGTGGTGCCTGCTTGACCAAAAACTGTCCATGTGGACCATGCTGGTCAGCCCGGTTCTTGCGCTTTTGGTGGCAACACTTAAAACCAGCGCATTCTTAATCGCCTATATTATATTCATTGCCGTAACACGCATGTTGCTGTCTTTGTTTTTGTTTGCATACAGTCGGCAAGTGCATCTTTCCTATCCGCTCATTTTATATTTAAACCAGCTCATAAATGCGTCGGTGAAAGTCTATTGTATTTTTCGGCTTTCAAAACAAAACTGGGCCAACCGTGGGGGTCAGTCATCGACTAATTCGGCAAGCTGTTGGCATCAGCGATATCAGAATTTTATGGCGAGCTATCTGACACTGCTCTTTTGCAGCATACTGGTCAGCGCAATCTTGTTATATAGCGGGCTGGTTACGGCCCCTGATCTAGAGCTAACCCTCACAATTCTATTCCGTGGATTCTAGCTTTTGCAAAACGCAAAACTTCCTTGCAGCTTGCTGACCACACCATTCGCACCCTGCATTTCCCCTAAACCAATCACACCATAACCACTTGAAAATACTTATTATTATCCAGCATATGATCTGGCACTCATCTTGAAATATTTCATGTAGGATAATGAAATTGAAAGGACACCCCCATGGATGGCGGTCGTTTAAAAAATCACGTAAGACAACAGGTATGGGCACCGGTTTTTCTCGGGCAATTTAGCGTTAGTGTTTTTGGCCTTGGGTATGTTGGTGCTGTATCCATGGCTTGCTTATCAAAATTAGGGCACCGGATGATCGGAGTTGATATCGATCAAAAGCGCGTTGCCGACATGGCTGCTGGTAATAACTCGCTAACGGAGCCCGGCCTTGCAGACCTTATCGCCAAAGGGCATTCCCATGGCCTTGTAGACGCTACTACAAATGTGAAAGACGCTATTCTTCTCAGCGATATATCCCTCATTTCAGTTGGTACGCCAACAAGCGAAAATGGTGCCTGCGATGACGCAGCTATTCGCCAAGTATCTTCGGCCATTGGCGCCGCTATCAAAGAGAAAAATAGTTATCACCTAGTCGTCCTCAGGTGCAGTGTTCCGCCCGGCACAACGCTTGGAATTGTTGCGACTGAAATTGAAAGAGCGTCGGGCAAAAACCTCGGTAACGAGTTTGGCATTTGTTTTAATCCAGAATTTCTGCGAGAGAGTACAGCCGTTGAGGACTTCTTCTCTCCGCCAAAAACTGTCATAGGGGCCAGCGACGAGAAAGCCGGTAAAATGTTAGCCCTGCTCTACAATCAAGTTGATCAAAATCCTATAATGACAGATATCGGCACTGCAGAAATGGTGAAATATGTGAACAATACTTGGCACGCCAACAAAGTGGTGTTCGCGAATGAAATAGGCCGCCTCTGCAAGGCTATGCATTTGGACGGCCATAAAGTCATGGATATCTTTGTGCAAGACACCAAGCTGAACTTGTCTTCTTACTATCTTAAGCCTGGGTTTGCCTACGGCGGTTCGTGCCTCCCCAAGGAGGTCCGTGCGATGAAACATTTGGCAAACACACGCGGTGTTTCAATACCACTCATAACAGCCCTGGGGCACTCAAACACCGAACAGATTTTAAACGCTCTAGATATAATTGAACACACAGGGAAAAGAGAGATTGGATTTCTGGGCATCACTTTCAAGCCCGAAACCGGCGACATAAGAGAAAGCCCATTTCTCAAACTATTCATTCTATTGGATGAGGCCGGATACAAAGTGCGTTTTTATGATCAAGAATTCCCAACGGGGAACGATCTTAAACAGCAAATTCGTTATTTGAAGAACACCGACCCTCGTTTCGCCAAACTGGCAGATAAGCTCCTACAAAGCCAGTGCAACCATATCAGTGAGCTATGCGACAATAGTAGTCTACTGGTGGTTTCTCACCGCACCTCAGCCTATGAGGACATCGTTAATTGGCGACGTAGAGAAGTGATGGTTGTTGATCTTGTTGGTTTAGGCGGCATCAACGAAACCCACCACAGTATACTCGAACTGGCACGCTAATGAATGCGGGCTATAAAAAACCAGTACCAATTACCCACCTTTCACCTGTAAGCTGGGGGGAACGTCCCCTAGTGGAACAGCGGAGGGCCTACGCCTTGGATTATGATTTGCTCAATATGCTTCGGAAAAACCAAAGCAACGACAAATTTATTCACCTTATGGAGCAGTGTGTTTCTGACATAAAAGAGTCGCTTCATATTGTCGGCGACGGCCTAGCCAATAATGATTTTCTCACTATCGAAAGAGGTAGCCATAAACTGAAAAGCCTTGCTGGTACCTTTGGCCTAGAAGACACCTTTAAGCTGGCGGTCCTAACCAACGAAGCCCACCATAAAAACGAGCCAGAAAGTCTGATTAAAAAGCACGCTACCGACCTACTCGCATCCGGACAATATAGCCTACGCACCTTGCAGGTTTATATCTCAGGAATTGAGTAAGCAGCCCATAGGCGCTTATTGTAAAGACAGCACCACCACTGCCGCAAAGTGGTAATGATCTTTGCAATAAGCAAAGCCTTTGCACATTGCAAAGAATACAGCCCTCCCCCCCTTTTTCTAAAAAATTATAACCCATTGATTTTAAAATATATTTCAAAAGTTTGCACTGGCGTGTGCTTTGCGTTGCACTACAGAAATGAGTAATGCAACAGGAGTATGTTTTGACAGAAGCCAATAGTGCCATAAATACCTCCCACAAGACCTGGTCTGCTAGATTTAGATTTGTACCTTACGATTGGCCCCTTGCCGTTCAAGTGGCCGCTGTCATGTTAACAATATCAATTGCTGCTGGCTTCGTGGCTTGTGAACTAGTTCGCGGTTACGAACGTTCTGTTCAAGAAAGCATCTTAGAACGCGAACTAGAATATACATTACCGCTTCTGGCCTCGAACATCACTGCCAAGCAAACAATGTTACCCGCGCAAATGCTCGCGTACCAACTGGAAACTCAAGGGTTACAAAACCAAAACATAGCCCACCTTATAGTCACAGATGCCAGCGGCATCGCTATGGCTGAATGGTCTAGAGAAGATGTAACAACAAGAGCAAGATTTCAGGCTTCAAAACCCATATTTTCTAATAACGGCACCCAGATAGCAACGCTAACTCTAGCCATGCGCGCCGACTTGATAGAAAAGGAAACAGACCGTTCTGCCGCCACTACATTCCTGTCGGTGTTTGGCGTTATGCTCTTGTTGACCTTCTGTATCTGGGTTTGGATACAGCGGCGCGTTATCTCACCTATAAGTGCGCTGGCACGCAGAGCAACAAAAGGGCGGCTTGCAACACTCCCCAAATGGATGCAATCCAGAAGGCTATCGCCTGAACTTCAACATTTATCGCGAGAAATTCATAGTGCCTTTGACCTAAAGGACCGACATACAGCTGAGATTGCTACTGCGCGCAGAGCTGCAGATGAACATACCCGCAGTAAATCAAAGTTCATTGCCTCCATCAGCCACGAAATTCGCACACCGTTGAATGGCGTTTTGGGCGCTCTCAACCTCCTGAAAGGAACGGAGCTTAATAACGGCCAAAACGCCCTTGTGAATGTAGCCCATTCTAGCAGTGAGCTCTTACACACCTTGCTAAACGACATCATCGATCTGGCCAAAGCTGATAACGGGAAACTAGACTTGGAAGTGAAACCCTTCTCGCTCCACGACACGCTTAAAAGCACCAAAGATTTCTGGATGTACCAGTTCTATGCCCTCAATCGTTTCCTAACCTTAAACATAGACGACAATGTACCCAACCGAATATTTGGCGACGAAGGCCGGGTCAAACAGATCCTCAACAACTACATCTCTAACGCCAAAAAATATGGCGGTGACGGCAGTGTAACGATAAAAGTCTCATGCACACCTTCACAGGGCACTCAGGAATTCTCCATCCACTTTGCAGTAGAGGACCGCGGCAAAGGCGTAAAAAAAGAAGACCAGCAGATGATATTTAAAGAGTTCGCCCAGCTTGAAGGTCATTCCGACGACACTCAAGAAGGCGCTGGCCTCGGCCTTGCTGTTTGCCGTAAATTATCAACTGCAATGAATGGTAAAGTTGGTGTAGATAACAATAAAAATAACGGCAGCATTTTCTGGTTTGAAGCGCCATTCACTGCGGACACTGAAGCGCCCAAAGTCAATACGTCAACCTCAAAAAACTTCCCACCCATTATAACGCCCAACGGTGCAAAGCCTATTGTTCTGGTGGCTGAAGACTTGGCTACAAACCGTCTTGTTGTTGGTCAATATCTTGAGAAGTTTGGCTGTGAAGTTGAAATGGCAGAGAACGGCATAGAAGCAATTCACGCAGCAGCATCTAAGAATTTTGACGCTATCTTAATGGACATCTGTATGCCCAAGATGGACGGCATGGATGCTACAAAACGCATCCGAGAAGGTTTCGGTGTATCAGACGATGTCCCTGTTATAGCGCTATCTGCTAATGCAATGCCTGCACAGCTAGCAGAGCAGGAGAAGATCGGCTTTGACTTTATAATTGCTAAACCCTTTAAAGAAGAGGCCTTATACCAAGCATTAAAAGAATGCATGGCCAACAATAGCGCTGACAGATTATTGGACCAGAAAAGACTTCAAAAAAATCTCGCGGTTCAACCAGAAAACAGCCCGCCAATTCAGTTGGAAGAATCAATCGAACAGCTTGTTGATACGAGCAAAAAATTGATGCATTCCGTCTATATGAAAGATTTTGCTGCTGTTGAAATTACCAGCCAAAAAATCGACCAAAATAGTGCCAACTTGGGGCTTACAGCGTTAGAAAAAAAATGCGCTAAAATAAGACAATCCTGCCGTTCCATGCAGCTTGACAAAGTTGAAGCATTGATGCCCAGTTTCAAAGCACTGGTATCACTTTCTGTTGAACAATTAGATGCAGTAACCGCCAATGGAAAAACGCTGGCATCGCCCTCTCAGCAGAGGTCAAGGCTGTGAAAATACTCCAACAGGCATCCGCATGGATTAACTTCAGGAAAAGGCGTTTTAGCCAGAACATGCCCGGGGCTAGTCCGACTGTTTCCCCGCAGGAACATCTGGAAATACTCAACAGATTCTCCCTAGCTCTTGGGGCTTTAGACACCGAAGAGGACTTGGCTTGGTACGTGGCACAGGAAGTTGTTGGCCGTCTTGGTTTTGTGGACTGCGTTTATTACCTTTATAGCGCTGATGAAAACTGTCTGGTGCAACGTGCAGCAATTGCCAGCAAAAACCCCCGGGGGCACGAGATCACCAACCCCCTTCACATACCAATGGGGCAAGGCATTACCGGGTCTGTAGCCTCTTCTTTCCGGCCAGAAATTATCGCTGATGTCACTCAGGATACGCGTTATATTACTGACATAACCCCCGCTGGTTCAGAAATATGTGTGCCCATCGTTCAAAATGACAAACTCATCGGCGTGCTAGACTGTGAGCATATTGAAAAAGCAGTCTTCACCAAGGAGCATTTGAACCTTTTGACAACGGTTGCCAGTTTCGCCGGAACAAAAGCAGCCGAGCGCCGCGGCGTAAACAAGGTCGCCGACCTACGCGTGCAACGTAATAAAGCCCTTATGGAGAAACAGCTGGCCAATGAATCTCAGGCAGCCTTTTTTTCAGCAGTATCTCATGAATTTCGCACACCTTTAAATGCTGTTATCGGCCTATCCGACTGTCTTGCAAAGGCAGAAGACGAAGCACTTACCCCAGCTCAAATTGGTGCCTTTTCTACCCACATACATGATGCTGGTGAGCAATTGGAAACACTGGTGAATAACGCCTTGGACATAGCCGCAGCACATGCACATGACCCCAAGGCCAATACAGAACTAACTGAGATTACACCAAGCTTGGAAAAGTGTATTGAACAAGCTCAAACACAAGCACTTCAGAAAAAAATAACAATACAGACACAAGGAAGCAGGCTTCTAAAGTCGATCCTTTTTGATCCGACCCATTTTAAAAAAATCATCCAAAATCTATTAGACAATGCCGTTAAATTTAGCACAGATAATTCCGTCATCCGCGTCAAAACTAAGGTGAATACTCACCATGAAAAATCCATACTAACCATTTCAATTAGCGACGAAGGAAAAGGCATAGCCCCTGACGCCCTCAATCATATTTTTGACCCTTTCTTTGCAGAAGATGCGGGTGCCCGCTCGCCGAACGACAACACAGGATTGGGACTTACAATTGCCAAGCAATTTGCCAAACATAATAACGCATCCATAAAAGTCACAAGTATCTTGGGCAAAGGTTCAGTCTTCTCTCTCAACATTCCCCTCCAACAAGCCCTCACCTAACATGTCGCACTATAGGGGTTTATTGAACCCTTCTACTTGCAAAGAATCGACCAAAACCCTGTCATAATACCATGGGTGGTATTTATTTCCAGATACGGCAGCCAATATATTCAATTGAGATTATTATCCTCCAGAGCATGACGCACTGATTTAAATGTTTTCCTATATTCTGCATTCATCGGGTGAAGTGAGATCGCTTTTACAACCAACTGCAGAGCGCGTTGGGGCTGATCCCTGCTGATCGCCATATGGTACGCTAAGTTATTCAGCGCCATATGATTATTTGGATTTTGCTGCAACAGCTTTTCATAGGTGGCAATAGACAGATCAATATCATTTTTCCCTTCTGCAAAAGCTGCCAACAAAGAAAGTCTCTCCCGCAGTAATTGCTCCCCCTCTGGGTGCGTAACAGTCAGGTTTCGTGCCTTCATTTCCAATAATGTAACGCCCTGCCACCAATGCACTAATTGGTTCGCTGAGATTTTGTTTCCATCTTCATAAAAGCCCACAGCAAGACGTAATGTTTCAACAGCTCGGTTGGGGCGATGGGCCACTGCAGATGAAAGTGCTATAAAGACAGCTTCGGTGTCCCCAAAATAGAAATAGGCTGTTGCCGCTAACAATTGGGCGGCAGAATGGCCGGGCACCCAAGTTAACACAGGGCGCAAAATTATAAGCGCCTCAACCATGCTTTCATCGTCACCTGCACGCAAAAGCGCCTGTGCCAAAACAATACGCCATAAGACAGCTTCCTCTGGGCTATGTTCACGTAATTGTTTCGCCAAAAGCAAATTCGGCTTAAAACCCGCGTCAATCGCCTGACGCCACAAACCTAGATCACCGACAAAGCTGGATAGTGTGTTAGATATACATAGCTGATCATTGGCACCACAGGACAATTGTCGGTGGTGAGGCATAGCCCCAAAAGACATGATACCCTTGTATCCCACCCCCTCGGCTAACCGTTCATACTTATGGGCAAGTGCCTTTTCCCCTAGCGATGACAATAGGGACGCTTTAAATTGGTGGGCAAGGCCATTGCCATCAAGCAATGTCCCCATATCATTCAAGGCATCAATCAACTGGCCAGCCTGTAAGTCTTCCCCTGACAGCCCTTCAAGTAATACCGCCCATTTGGATGCCGCATAGGCACCATGCCGTTCCTGATACTGCGCTTCATCAAACTCAAAGGGGCATATTTGGTTCCCGCGCCGTTTTGCCAAACATACGGCGAAAATCACTTCTGCGGGCATCATTCCTTGCGCTTTTCTAGACAAAAACTCACCGTCCAGTGACTTTAAATCCCCCTGCATCCACATAAGATGCGCCAAACGAATGAGCAATTGTGATGTCATGGCCCTACCGGGTTGATCTAGCATGATGGTCGCAACCACCAATTTTCCTTTTGCGGCAAGCAGTGACGTCGCGGTCGCAAGGTCGTCGAATGACATTGTCGCCGCAACTGCCATTGCAACAGGCAAGATCATTTCATCCTGAGTGGGCTCCGCGATGTAAGTAACTAACTGCTCCATACTCCCGCTGGCAGGCGCGGCAAGCGGCAGTTGTTCCTCTCCGTCTTGGTCCTCAACAGGTGTATTATCTACCGCTAATATACTCGAGCGTTTCAAAAGAAGCCTGTGCGCCAATAACAGCGAGAAAGTTGAACCGTTGTTTTCTTCAAGCTGCTTAAAGTCGAACTCAATTTCTTTATCTTCGGCTAACGCGACAGACGCAGCAAGTGCTATCAACCCAGACTGTGTAGTTTTAAACTGCCTTGCCATAGCTCTAGCCTGCGCCCATTTCCCATGCACCAAATAGGCTGAGGCCATTTCCAAACCCGCGCTTGTATCTTCTCCTAATTGCAATCCTTGCTTAGCCAGCACAATTGCTTGTCCGAGATGTGCATTGCTTGGCAGCGGTACATGTTTACGAGATTTTGTGAGCAAATGCACCGCATCTGCATCCTGCGCGCTACGGCAGGCTGTGCTGTGAAAATATAATGTTAGTGTGGTTATTACCCGAGCATTCAGACCTTTTTCTTCCGCCGCTTTTGCCTCTCTTAACCAATCCTCACATTGAGCCGCCGCTGAATAATCTACAGCCACGTAGCTTCCAATGGCGACACATCCACCCAGCAATAATCCAATCAGCAATTTTTTCATGGTGCCTTTTCCTGTTTGATTTTAACTGCCTGAAGAAATTGAAGAACTGTCCCCAACCGCGTAGCGTTTGGCACCAAGTTGGTCTCTACAAATTGAAAGCGGATTACACCTTGAGCTAGATAAATTGGCAACGCAGATGCAGAAACTCGCACTTCAGCAACAGACTGTATTTGGTTATAGTTACGCACTGTCATATTTTCGACTGTAAGGCCGGTGCCAAGCTGCGAGGGAAGCTGCACAGACGTATGCCACCCAAGGGCTTCAAAGCATTTTTGGCTGGAATGCTGTGCAGCTTTGCGCGTGTCAGAATGATACATCACTGTAACAAGAATTTCTCTGTCACTAGCGGCATTACTATAGAGCCGACGGGCAGAAAAATCTGCTCCAAGTATACGTGTTTCACTTCCAGGAATTGTTATAGGACGCCCAACCCACCCATCCATATAAACTGGGAGAAACCCAGGGGGAAAAAGCCTAACGTCATGATTGGGCATTTGAATGAAGGCTATTAGAAGTGCCCCGGCAGTCCACCCGATAAGCACAGCGCCCCCACCTATTGCCTTGGCGGGCCAAATGAACTGGACCTTTAAAGCTGCCGAGCTGCACAATATAGGCAAAAGCCAAATCAGTGGCATAACCACCCAACCCAGAAAATCATGGAACCCTGCGGCAATATTCTCCGGGGCATTGAAATTGACACCGATTAAAACCGCAAAGCGCCCTAAATTAAGGAAAAAGGCAATCGGCACTGCGGCTAAGGTGATGCAAATACGGTGTTTCAAAGACCTATTACCAGTCGCAGCCACGACTAAACACCCTAGCACCGCTGGTGAAAATAGAAGCGTACCGCTACAATCACTATTGACCGTCACAGCCTCACCACCAGATATAATCTGCGGCCCGAATTGGTACACAGGCATAGAAAAAAATTGACCAATAGCAACGAACAACGAGGCTTCTTGGTGCGCTAGCCATACACCGACAGTTGCTTCGACACCTGAGGGAGGTGGCACAAAGAAACACAGGCACAAAAAGGCACAAAAATAGTGCGTCGATGAGCAAGTGAACAAATGCACTGAAATCCAGATGACCAGTAAAACACCAGCAAAAATCATTAGTTTATCAAGGTGAAAATTCATCCCCACCAAAATACTCAGAACAACTAAGCCTAAAACACCCTTTTGCCAAAAATGACTTGGCATTCTGCGCGTCAGGTTGCCTCTGTCGGCAGACAAAATCATCAGGGCGCTTACAAATGCAAGCAGAAGCAACGCCCATCGGTCCGTTGTAAAACTGCTACTGATTGTAGGAACCAACAAAACCCCACACAAAAGGGAGGCTAAGCCCAAATGGAAAAATTGTGCCGTTTGTCTGCTAAAAAAAGTCGTAACCACCCTCTTATTCCTTACGCCGGCGGCGTTTCCAAATAAGATACAAAGGACCTAAAAGGGCGGCGATGGGGCCCGGCAGGGGCACAGCGTTTGCCACCAGCATCTGAACATTAGCAACTCCAATGTCCATCGCCACAACTATGTCATTATAATCTTCGTCACCACCGCCAAAAAGGTCTTCTGCGCCTATAAGTAGATACGGGCTGTCTGGCGTAGCTAATACGATAAAATGCTCAATTCCATCCGGGTTTAACAGCATATCTGTATAGTAAGTATTCGTGCCGCCATTGGCTCCATTTGCAATCAAAAACAGGTTGAGTTGAGTACCGCTATCAAACTCACCCAAATCCACAAAATCACCCGCAGCTACAGGCGCATTAAGAGACCTATAATCACTGCCTGTCGGGTCCAAATAGGAAGACGAAGAACTGGCATCAGGGAAAATAAGCCCAGCGTCGCCTGATAATCCAGCACTACTTTCACCCGTGTAAACACCAAAGCTGTTATGATAGCCTGCCCCCTCACCTATGAAATATATACGAACATCTGAGGCCTCACTTAAATATAAGTCATTGGAACTCAGCGCTATTGAGGAGAGGTTTTGAAGCGGTTGCTTTTCAGTAAGCACCGTATTCACTGCATCTTGTAAATCGGGCAAAGCGTTTTCGAAGAAGTCCAATGCTGCAGCATCAGAACCCGCGAGCTGTACGTTATCAATAGGTGTTAAACCAAATGGCCTTGCGCTGGATTGCACGGGAGACACTGTTGCTGCAAAACTCGAATTGGCACAAACCGCCCCTAACAAAAAAGCCATAAGAAGTTTTAGAGATCTCTGCATATCTATTTACCTTGCAAAAACTTAAGCTGCACAAACGGTTGGAATACACCCCCAAGAAGTTGCAACGTTGGAGCAGCGGCCTTAACGACTTGATTCCAACTTTCCAGACCATTCTCAGGCACAAAAACAATACCATCGGGCATGAGTTCAAGGTCAGGAACACGGCCTCTCAATATGTCTATTGCATTCACTAATATTAGCTGCCCTTCAAGGGCAGTATGGGTTCGAATGACCCGCACTTGCGACATAAGAGCCGTTGAACTCAAATGGCCTCCTACACTTGTTAAGGCTTTCAACAGTGTCATAGGTTCATTTGAAAAAGGAACCACACCCGGATGCTCGACTGCCCCCAGCACGTAGGCTTTGTTATCAGCTTTACTCGGCACAAAAAGCGTGTCGCCTGACTGTAGCTGAATATTATGGGCCGACTTTCCCTCTATCAATAATGCCTGTATATCGACGGCGGCAATCTCCCCGCCACGCCTCAAGCGCGCACCTCTTAAGTGGGCAAGGGTAGATAAGCCCTGCCCAAGGCTCATGGCCTGGATAAGGTTAGTGGGACCATCCAAATAAATAACGCCGGGCTTATTAAACTCACCAAGCAAATATACAGGGCGGCTTCTGTGGACCACGATTTGCACAACTACCCATGGCTCTAAAAACTGCGTAGAAAAACCCTGTTTTATTATGGTTTGGATTTCGCCAACAGTTTTTCCAGCCACCTGAATACGCTCCATAACCGGCACTTGAATAAATCCAGCACCATCAACGGCAACCAAAAGGTCATCCAGTCCGTCCTCACCAAAAATATTGATAGATAGTTTATCGCCTCCCCCTACTCGATATACTGCTTCCTGCGGCTCTGCTTCTGCCCCATTGATAGATATAGGCTCGATTTTAGCTACAGCAGGCGTGACCCGTGCCCCGTACGCCAAAATATCCTTTTCAAAGGCGGCATCCCCTTTATCGAAAGTCTGTGTTGATAAGGCATTGCTGCACCCCATAAGTAGAAACAGCATAAGAACAGGTGACAACCGGACTATTACTGGTATCCGCCTGAATAATTTTTTTGCCAAGAAAAGTATTGTGAGCCATATGATAATCAAATCATACGGCACAGAGCGATTATAGAGATATTGTAGCTCTGCTTCGAACCGTGCAGACCAATCTGAAACCACCTTGTCAGCATTATCAAATATACACACTTGAGCTAGCTCGTTAAACCAGGGCGTACTCCCAGTCGCCGCGAAAAGCCGGGAATTTTTTGTTCCAGTTCTGTTTGTAACTCAATCGCGATCGGCCTTGGCCCGACTAAGGCCATCTCGCCTCGTACGACATTGACCAACTGTGGCAGTTCATCGAATTTCAACTCTCGCAAATAACGACCAATGAAGGTTATCATTGGGTCCGATTTATTGACATTACGAGCGCGCTTGACATCTTTGTCTGCCCCCAATTTCATAGTTCGGATCTTATAAGCCGTGAAAATTTCCCCGTTCAGTCCTGGCCGACGTTGTTTGAAGATAAACGGGCCCTTAGACGTCACGCGCACCAAAATGAACAACAACGCAAAAAGCGGCAACAAAACAGCCAACGCGAATACGGCGATTAGGCGTTGCAGTGGATACCAGATAGGGCTGACCTTATTAAGTGTCTCCCAGCGATATGGTTGCCAACCACACGTAACATCGTGGTTAAAGGGGACCCTATTCTCAGTTGAACTGTGGAGCATGTAACGCCTCGCAATTTATTTACTAGGCTTCCACCGCCGCAATAGACATGCCACCAACGCAGTTCTTGAAGAGCGTTGATTCTAAAGGAGTTATTGCTTCACGTTGGTATTTCTCTGCTTTGCAATGTGCAAACATGCGAGGACTTTTGCCAATCTGGCAATTTGCAAAGTGCAAATTTAAAACTACGCATCTACGTTATCTTCATATATTTCAGCCCCTTAGAGCCGCTAAATCAGTGGCACATGCCTTGCGGTTCCTGCTGTATGGAACATTCAATCAAATCTATAGTATTAGCAGGTGCTGCACCTGATACCGGAAACCACGGCGTTACGGCCCTGTGCCAGTCTACTGTTTCCGGGCTTGCGGAACGTGGCATCGACCATTTCACCATTCTTGATAACGGGGCAGATACCAGAACAATAGATCAGCTCAATTGGCTTGCTGACGCGCATATATCCCGCCTGCCATTCAAAGCCGGGAAACGTGTATACCAACCTGCCAACATGCATAACATCCGGTTGCGCCAACTGTTTGGGCTGCTCTCGCCAACACTGTAAGCCATCAGGGCAGCGGATGCGGTTCTAGATGTTAGCGGCGGCGACAGTTTTACTGACATGTATGGTTCCGCCCGTTTTGAACAAATAACCATACCAAAGAAAATCGCTATTTCTTGTGGCACACCCCTGATCTTATTGCCGCAAACCTATGGCCCCTTCAAATCCATAAAAGCCCGAAACACAGCGAGGGCCATCATCAAAGCCAGCACTGCGGCCTTTGCACGGGACAGTGATAGTTTTGCCCGCCTCAGAGATCTAGTAGGAGCAGACTTTAATCCAGCAATTCATAAACAGGGCATTGATCTAGCCTTTGGCTTGCCGTGGGAGCAGCCATCAGAGCCACCCCGTAAACAGCATGTTGGCATTAATGTAAGTGGGCTTTTGTGGAACAACAACTGCAGCCGTTCACAATTCGCTCTGAAAGCGGACTATCAGCAAACGCTCCTTAGCTTTTGCCAGCATATATTAGAAAATGAAAATCTGGACATCTTGTTGGTCCCGCATGTTACGCCAGCCAACAAATATGAATGTGATCTGTTTGCCAGCGAAATGCTCAAAAAACAATTGCCGTGGCGCTATCGCCACCGCGTTCACATTGAAACGACAGCAAAGACGCCGTCACACTTAAAGTCCGTCATTGCAAATACCTGCTGGTTTACAGGTGCCCGTATGCACGCAACAATCGCAGCTCTTTCTACAGGCGTACCAGTAGTCAACGTGGCATACAGCGCTAAGGCAAAGGGCGTTTTTTCTGGCTGCGGTGTGGGGGACTGTGTCTTAGACATGCGCCACCTCACAACTGCAAATATGGTGACTGGCCTTATCAGGTGCTTCAATGAGCGTTCCCACCATAAAGCGGTACTTTGTCGCAAGCTTCCCTTTTTAAAACAGCAGTGGGCCGCCCAGCTCAACGCCATCAACCAAGCTATTTTAACATCACCCAAAAAACAGGGGTGTTGCTATGCTTAAAGTGTGCTGGACACGTAAACTTAGCGTCATCACCTGCAACCAAATGTTTTTGGAAGTTTGCGTTTTCTTGCGCAATATTATCATCGCCCGCCTCATTGGCGCAGAAACACTTGGCGAGTTTATCTTTCTAGTCCTCAGCATCAGGTTCTTTGCCATGTCCACCGACTTGGCAGTGGACCGGTTCATCCTACAAACTGAACAGTCTTCCATAAACAAAGCACTTGCAGGTGCTCATTTTATCATTCGCACACGCAGTTGTCTTTTGGCTGTTTTCCTGCTGATCATGGGCCTGCTAAGCTTTCAAGGGATAAGTGCCAGCTGTTATATCATTCTTGCGTGTGGGTCTTGCATTCGCGGGTTTACTCATCAGGGCTACAGGCTAAAGCAACGACACCTCGACTTTCGCCCGGCCTTATATGTTGAAGGCTTCAGTGCAGTACTGGCCACCTTTGCCATGTATGCCACTGCCCTATATTTTCCAACCTTGGAAGCGATGTGCTTTGTGTTGCTTGCACAGTCAGTCATGCACACAGTTTTATCGCACCTTATTTCCAAGCGACCCTATTATGCCCCTGCAGAAGGGTCAATGTTACGGCAGCAATTGAAATTCGGGCTACCCTTAATGTGTGCTGGCATCGCTATGTTCTGGAGTATGCAGGGCGAGCGAATAATATTGTCCACCGTTCTTTCCGCAATAGAGTTTGCCCATTTTTCCATGGTATTTCAGTTGGCGTTAGTCCCTATATTGATAGCGGGGCGCATCGCCCTTACCCTCGGCTTACCGCTCATGGCAAACCATAAGGGCTCCCCTGTAGAATTTAGTATTCTACTAACAAAATTTCAAAAATATCACCTTGGAGGGGCGGGCCTGTTTGTACTCCTGTTTATTGCAGCAGCAAACCCCGTCCTGATGCTGTTATTTGGTGCAGACTTTAAAGCCGACCTCAGTCTTGTTGCGCTGGTTGCTGTGGCACAAGGTCTTCGTTTAATACGCATCCCGCATTCCGTTGCAGCACAGGCTTTTGGCCAAACAGATATCCCCTTCAAAGCAAATATCATCCGCGTATTGGCTGTACCCATTGCAGCGCTGAGCCTGAGCCTCAATGGTTCTCTTACCACTCTATTAGGAATTGCCTGTGTGGGAGAAGTCATTTCCTGGGCAGTCCAACGCACCTTGTTTCTCACACGAAACAGCCAGTTGACATGCAGTACCCAGCGCCCAAATCCACCCACAACAATAAACCAAACAGGGATTATGCCATGACACAGAAAACGGCCAACCTTCAAGCAATCCTAGACAATCATTTATGTACTGGTTGTGGTGCCTGTGCGGCAATTGTCCCTGACACTATTGAAATGGCAGAAACACAGGACGAAAATAGACGCCCCCACTTAAAACAGGCTCTGAACTCCTTCACAGAACAAAAAATCCAAAGTGTTTGCCCCTCCTTATCTGCATCAACTATGCCCGACCCTAAATCCATACTAGAAAGCGCCTGGGGCCCAGTGCTTGAGGTATGGCAGGGACACGCTGTTGATGAGCATATCCGCTACAAAGCTTCAAGCGGCGGCGCTATAACCGCATTGGCTTTAAATGCCATTGAGCGTTCTGGCTTTCATGGGGCGCTCCACATCAAAGCTTGTAAAAGTGACCCTACACGCAATGAAGCTCGCATCAGTCAGAACCGGCACCAACTTTTAGAGGGGGCTGGCTCTCGCTACGCGCCTGCTAGTATCTGCGATAAGCTACATTTGATTACCGGAGCCGCCCAAAAAACTGTTGTCATTGGTAAACCCTGCGATATTGCTGGCGCACTTTCAGTTGCTCGGTTCATGCCTGAAGTGAAGGAAAAAATGGGCCTTACCATTTCCATTTTTTGTGCCGGCACACCCAGCAACAGCGGCACATCCAAACTTCTTCAACGCTTATCGCCCAGCAAACCCGGACATTTACTCGAACTGAATTACCGCGGCGATGGTTGGCCGGGCAAGATGCGCACTAAGTGGCAAATAGGAAACAAGATTGAAAGACAAAGCATCAGCTACGAGGAAGGCTGGGGAGAGATATTACAGCAACACCGCCAATGGCGCTGCCATACCTGCAATGATCATACAGGAGAATATGCGGACATATCAGTTGGCGACCCCTGGCAAACACCTAGACAGCACAATAAAATTGGCCAATCGCTCATTATTGTCCGTACCGAGCGTGGCCGTAAGGCTGTTCGTAAAGCTCAAGAGGATGGCTACCTTGTGATAGAAAAGCAGGAGCCAAACATCCTGTTCGATGCACAGCCAAACCTTTTCAGCACCAAAGGGGCGGTGTGGGGGCGCAGCGTTGCATTGTCAACCTGCGGCATTCAAGCCCCGACAAAAACAAAAGCAAGTTTCAATTGCTGGATGGCCCTTCCGATAACAGCAAAGATGCAGTCCATACTGGGAACCATAAAGCGTATCATTCAAAAGAGGCTGCGTCACGCCCACCCTACAAAATGGCTGCCAAAGGGGTATTTTTCCAGATGAGCCTTTCCTCCTCAAAAGCTCTTACCGCATGGCCGGCGTTGCCCGTGACCCTCTTGTTATTCACCTTCATTTTGCCCCCAGAAACGTCTGTCTCTTTAGGGTCTCTGAGGCTTTCACCCTACCGCGTCACACTCATAATTTATCTGCTACCTGCATTGAATATTATGCTCCAAAATAGAAGCAATCCTCTTACGGCCCCTGATGGCCTTATGTTGATGCATAGCTTTTGGGCCGCTGCGGCTTTGATCTTCACAGCAGGCTTGGCAGAGGGCACAGACACCGCCGGCATATATTTTATTGAGACATTTGGCGCCTTCAGCATTGCCCGTGCTTATGTCCAAACACCTTCAGACTTCGCTAAAGTCATAAAGCTGATCTTTACAGTAGCTGCCTCATTACTAGTATTTGCCGCCATAGAATCCTTCTCGGGCGTCCATATTTTGCGCGAGCCTTTTCAAGCAATTTTTGGAGGGCCAGGGCCTCACCACACAGACCCACGACTGGGCCTAGTCCGTGCTTTTGCTTCGTTCGAACACCCCATTTTATATGGAGTATTCGTTGCGAGTGCTTTTTCCGGCACTTACTATGTCCTGTGTGACGCACAGTTAAATTATGCTGCTGCCAAGAAATTACTAATCGTAATTTTTGCCACCTTTTTCTCTCTTTCCGGCGGCCCTTTTACGGCTCTCGGCTTTCAAATGGCCCTTATCGGATGGGACAATATTACTAATGGAATAACCGGCCGCTGGAAAATTCTTGTTGGCATTTTTGTTAGCTTTTGGCTGGTCATTTCGCTTCTCTCGAACCGCTCACCAGTTCTAATATTTATCTCATACCTAACCTTCAGCGCTGAAAGCGCCTACAACCGCATTCATGTTTGGAATTACGGCACCGCTGAGGTCATGCGCCACCCGTATATCGGCCTTGGATTAGGCGACTGGATCCGCGCCCCATGGATGAGTTCCAGCATGGATAATTTCTGGCTCCTAACCACCATGCGCTACGGCATCCCTGCCCTTGTTTTTTTCCTGCTTGCTATTTGGTTCATCGCTAAACGGATCAGAAACATCACCACCCTCTCTGGTGCCACACGCAAGGCTGCCAAAGCTTGGCTAATAACCATCATGAGCTTTGCTCTTGCTGGCCTCACAGTTCATTTTTGGAACGCCGTAATGGTGCTGTTTTTCTTTTTCGTAGGGTGCGGTATGGCGATGACCCACAAGCCGAAGAAAAAACATCCTTCCCCCACAAACAGCATAAAGCTCTCACGGAGAAACATGGCATGGAATTAAGCATCATTATCATGAGTTGGAACACGCGCGCTATGCTACGCGAATGCCTATTGTCGGTGTTTACCAATGCGCCAGAAGGCAATTTCGAAATCATTGTGGTGGATAACGCACCAACAGACGGCAGCCAAGAATTAGTGCGCCAAGAATTTCCTTCCGTAACACTTATTGAAAACGCCCAAAACCTGGGTTTCGCCGCCGCTAACAACAAGGCAATTAGGCAAACATCCGGACGGCACTTTCTTCTGCTGAATTCCGATACAATTATACATGCAGGCGTCCTACAGCAATCGCTAGATTATATGACGACAAACGACCGCATTGGTGCCATGGGATGTCGAGTATTAAATCGCGACGGCAGCTTGCAACACAGCACTAGTCAATTTCCGTCATTCCTTAATCTATGCATTCAAACGCTGGCCTTAGACCGCATACCAAATATACCTTTTTTCCGCCGATACCGCATGCTTGATTGGCAACGAAAAGAGGCTGGTGCCGTAGAAACAATTTCCGGCTGCTATATGATGGTGCGCAGGGAATGCGCAAATGCCATTGGTCTATTAGATGAGCATTTTTTCTTCTTTGGAGAAGAGACCGATTGGTGCAAGCGCATGCGCGAAAATGAATGGCAGGTCCATTTCGCACCAGTAGGCGAAATTACCCATTTTGGAGGGGGCAGTTCTCACACCCTTAGCCATAGGCGTGATCTCATGCTTACCCAAGCAACTGTACGCCTTCACCTTAAGCACTCCGGGAGAATAATGGCCGCTGCAGTCTTTGCGTTACTGCTCATATTTAACACAAGTCGAGCAATTTTCTGGTCATTAAAAACCATGTTCAATTCTACAGAAGCAAGCCAGCGCAGGAAGCTTCATTCTATAAAAGTTATCAAAGGCTTTGTGTCAGCATGGCCTAGCGGAAAGGGAGCAATGTTATGACAAAAACCCTCAATGTACTCGTCATCGTACCTCACTGTGATGGCTCCGATGTAGGCGAGGCTTGGTGCGCCCATATGTGGGTGAGTGAATTGGCCAAAAGAGCAAATGTAACACTCATTACGCAACAACGCCCAGGTCGCATAGCACTCGAACAGCAGTTACCAAATGTTCGGATTATCGCACGCCAAGAACCTGCTTGGGCTTTGAAATTCCCCAGATTAAATGCCATGGCTAAACTCTCATATCCTGGTTTCTATTTTTGGGCCAAACGGCAAATTCATACCTTGTTGAAAAACGAGGAGCATTTCGATGTTGCCCACCAGTTTTCCCCTTTAGCATTGCGTTTTCCAACACCCCTGATGGCTTTCAATATACCTTATGTGCTTGGCCCCCTCGGAGGAAGCTTATCAACCCCCAGTGCTTTTAAAAAGGAGTGTGGGTCTGCTGCATGGTTCACGCGCTTACGGACTTTTGACCGCCTACGGCTCGCTTGGGACCCCTTCTTAAAAAGAAGCTACCACAAAGCCAGTGCTGTACTAGGGGTTGCACCCTATGTAGGTACTTTACTTGAAAATGCGCACCTCACCCGGTTTGATATCGAAAGCGAACTAGGTTTATCTTCACTGCATTCACAAAAGCACCAACCTGATGGTAGCCAGAAAGGTCTGCGCCTGCTTCATGTGGGCCGTGGTGTTCGGTCGAAAGGATTGAGAGACTGCATTCGAGCGCTTGCCAACCTAGAAGACCTCGACGGCATTCATTTGGACGTTGCCGGAAGCGGTGAAGAAATGCCCATTTGCAAGGCTCTTGCTACCAAATTAGGTGTCCGGGACCGTATCACATTCCACGGGCAAATTGACCGCAAGGAAGTTGATCATCTTTATGAGCAGGCAGATGTATTTTGCTTCCCCAGTTTTCGCGAACCCAGTGGTAGCGTCATCTTTGAAGCCATGAGCTACGGCATCCCCGTCATCACCGCCGATAGAGGGGGGCCTGGTCACGTTATTGACGACTCTTGCGGCGTGAAAGTGGCAGTAACAGACACAAAAGAATACCCAAAAAACATCGCTCTAGCAGTGCGCGCTTTGGCCTTAATGCCAGGCTTGCGGCAAACCCTTTCAGATGGCGCATTAGTTAAAATGTCAACTATCGCCATGTGGCCTGAAAAAATTTCCCGGCTCCTAAAACTATATCAGGAAATTCGCCAATAAATCGACCACAGAAAACTCGGCTATTCGCCACCGAACCACACATTTGAGGAGAACCACGATATGTCTAAACACATCAAGCACCCCAAGATATTGGCTGTGTCTTCAGGGGGAGGGCACTGGATCCAAATGTTACGGCTAAGGCCAGCATTTAAGGAGTGTAAGGTGCATTATGTTTCAGTGAACCCAAAATGCGCTGCTGATGTACCTGAAGCAAAGTTTCACAGCGTTACAGATGGCAACCGCGACACAAAATTATCGCTTATCAAAATGGCAGTGAAAATCCTTTTTCTTACATTCTGGGTACGGCCAGACGTCGTTATATCAACTGGTGCGGCTCCCGGCTATTTCGCTTGCCGGTTTGCCAAACTTGTGGGCGCAAGAAGCCTGTTCATTGACAGTGTCGCCAATGCTGAAGAAATGTCTCTTTCTGCTAAACTATCAGCTAGCCATGCGAGCAAAGTCTTCTCGCAGTGGCCTGATGTTGCCAAAAAGTTCGGTGTAGAGTGGCACGGTAGCGTCCTATAAGCATCCTCTGAGGCCTATTCGGGCCATGGCACAAGCTTTGCTCCTTTCTTGGTATGAACCACACCTTGGAAGGAGTTTTTTTATGATTTTTACCACTGTAGGAACCCAGCTTCCTTTCCACCGACTGATAGACGTAATCGACATTTGGTCTTTAGAACAAGATGTTAGAGGATGTTTTGCGCAAATCGGGAATGATGGAAACCCACCCCAAAACATGAAGTTTTCAAACACATTGGATCCTGCCCAATTTGCAAACCAAATTGCAAAATGCAAAGTCGTCGTCTCCCATGCTGGCATAGGCACAATTCTAACAGCCTTACAGTACGGCAAACCAATAATTGTAATGCCAAGGCTCGCTAGATACGGCGAACACAGAAATGATCACCAGCTAGCAACAGTGGCAAACCTTGAAGGCCGAGCTGGCATTCATGTGGCTCACAATGAACATGACCTAAAGGCTCTTCTCAATAAGGCTCATGACCTCGGCACAAACACCAATGTTACATCAGCGGCAGAGCCAGAACTTATTCAGGCCATTGATTCATTTATCGGCGCAAGGCAGACAGGAATTATATATGCCTAATAATTTTCAACAGCCGATTTGTAGCATAATCATTCCGGCACATAATGAAGATTTAGTCATTGGCCACACACTCGACACAGTCGTTTCCGGTGCACAAAACGGTGAATTTGACATAATTGTCGTTTGCAACGGGTGCTCCGACAAAACATCCCAAATCGCCGAGACTTTTACCCCGCACGTTCGGGTTATAGAAACAACAACAGCCTCTAAGACAAACGCCCTAAACCTTGGCCTAAAAGCTGCCCGTGTTTATCCAGTGGTTTTTTTGGATGCCGATATCAGCACAAGTGCTGCCGCCATCAGAGCAATGGTAAAACAGCAAAGAAAAACGGGCGCAAACCTAGCCTACGGACAAGCCATTTTCGAAACACACCGCTGCAGTTGGTTGGTTCGCGCATTCTATAAAGCCTGGCAGCAAAACCCATATTTTGACCACAAAAAAATGGGGGGCTTTTTCTCCCTCAACCACTCAGCACTTAAAGAGCTAAAGACATTCCCTGACATACTGAATGATGACGAATTTGTCCGCCGGAGATTTCAGCACAATAGTGTATGGGTCAAACATGCCCAGTACACCATAAAGGCCCCTCATACTTTACGAAGCCTCATCAATGTTCGAAGCCGCATATATCGCGGCAACCAAGCGCTAACAAAAATAAATTTTGGGTTCACTGCAAAAACGCTGCACCAAAATACTTTCACTTTTGCGACTAGGTTGATCAAAAGCCCCTCCCTTTGGCTTGGGGCAGTGATTTTCGTTTTAACAGCAATTGCGGCCCATTCAAAAAACCATCTGACACCTTCCTCTCACCAGCATTGGGATAAAGATACAAGCGCACGTATCAATGCGCGGGAAAGTTAAGCCCAGTGTCTGACCAAAAAAATATGCCGGATACCGATACCGAAATAGGGGACCCTGCCCTGTGGCAGGTACGTGACTTTGTTGAAGAAACCGATGTGGCCCCTGTTAACCCAGTTGCGGTTATCATCCGCATTTTCCGCGGGCTATGGATGTATACAACAGTTGCTGCATTATCTGTTGGTTTAGTGGCTGGCTACGGCGCTTATAGTGCCACCAACCCCGTCTTCGAAAGCCAAGGGTTGGTACGGATTATAGCGCGCGACCCAAAAATTCTATTCGCGGACAGAGATGATACACGCCTACGGATATATGATGCTTTTGTCGCCTCTGAAGCAACATACATGGGCAGCCGCACTGTCCTCATCCGGGCACATGAATGGCTCGTGGAGACGATAAATAAGCGAGAAACCGCCCTTAGCGCTCCAAATCAAAACGACTTCATCAACGCCCTAACAATTAAGAAATTAAAAGGGCTGATTGCCATTTCCGCAAAAAGCCGTGCCCCCTATCTTGCAAAAAAATATGTAGAAGCTCTTCTCCACAGTTATGCCTCCCTACACGCTGAGCATTCCGGATCACGGCAAACCTTGCGCGCCCGGGAGTTGGAAATGCGGGTGTTAGAACTGCAAGCGAAACAGCAAAATTTCAGTAAAATAATCCTTGAGATTGGACAAGAATATGATGTTTTTTCGCTCGCTAAAGCCCACCTTACCAAAGTGACCCAGCTCGAAGCCCTTGATCTACGCATTGAGGCTCTAGCAACCACCCTGATGGAAATGGAATCCACGGGCGGCACTCTAAATGCTGATGTTGGCGATATGGAAATTAAACGTGCCACCCTTCTAGATAGAGCCATGGCAGATATGATTTTTGAACGTGCTAAACGGGCGGCAGACTTGGCAAAATTACGCCTGCGCTACCAGCCCACACACCCCAAAATCAAAACCCTAAAAACCTCTCTTGCCGTGATTGACGCCGCAATAGAAAGCAGACGTCGTCTAATTTCCACATTAGGCAGAGCGGGTGCAATGACGGGCGCCGACGGCATGACACAATCTCAATCTCTGGCAGAGCTAAATGCGCTCATGAAAAAACTCACAAATAGACGCAATGACCTTTCAAACCTGTCGAGGGAGCTCAACGGTAAACTCATTGATCTTAGGCGTATCAGCGAGGAAAAAGCACAAATCACAGGTATGCTGGCAGAAACCAGACGCATACTTGACGGTGTGCTCCTTGAAAGCAGAAACAGCATGCCCGGCACGATTGATATTCTTGCTGCTGGGGACATGCCGGAAATACCGACAACAGACAAGCGAAAGCAATTCGCATTGCTTGCTTTCCTCGCGGCGAATATGTTGACTTTTTTCTTAGTATTCTGCAAACGCCAGTTTTCCGCCGTGGTAAAATATAGTGACGACCTACAAACTATTTTACCTGCAACTCTTGATATTTCTGTTATGCCAAGCGAACCATCCAATACGCGGGTGGCCGCTTTCCTCAGCGAATTACAATTCAGTAGTAATTGGCAAATGGGCGATGCCACAATCGTCAGCATTATACGCCTTAGCGAGAAAACGGATATACCTTTAGACGCATTAGCAAGCCTGGCTGGCAGCCAAGGTATGAAGACATTATTGGTCTGTGCAGCCCAACACGATCAATGCACCTCTGCCGGGTTTTCTAACAGCATAAAGCTTGGTTCTGATGTCCGGCCAATACGAGCATCGGGTTTTGACTTTATGTCCTTTGGTACATCCAGTGTAGAGGATGGCTATACTTTGGACAATGCGCGCACGTGGCTAAAGTCCGTTTCTCAAAACTATGATCTTATTCTTCTGTATGCCGGTGTGCCAGAAAAAGACTTTTCTGCCCGGGTCATCCCGAATTTATCTCATATCAACATTATGGCAGTTTCACCGGGCGTTAACACCAGAGTAATTCGCCGCACACTATCCCGTTTGCAAAACCTAAAACCCTTATTCACGGGCGCAATACAAAACGACCCCCAACTAGCCACCTCTGCCGATGTCCCTGCAATAAAACAAGGAAAAGCCGATGATAAAGCAGCGTAAGTTACTCATTTTGGACGATGACCCACAATATGCAGTGATGCTCGCTTTAAAACTCCAACAGCGCTTCCCAGAGCTCGATGTAAGTTCCAGCAAACGCGGTGTGTTGCAGAAAGGCTATGATATTTACGTGCTCGATAATGATTTTGGAGGAGATAAACGCGGCGCGTCACTCGCAGAAAAAGTACGTGAAGAAAGCCCTGATAGTCTTGTTATGATCCTATCTGGCACACTGGAGATGGACCTTCTCAAGCGTTTAGTTAATTGCCACGCCGCTGGCGTTTTTGACAAAAGCAGACCCGGTGATTTGGAGCAACTAATGCGCCTAACCCATGCCTTTCTAGTTCAAAAACCGCAATCGCCCCCCAATTCACCAGCCAATCTATCAGAAACCATTTCCGGTATCCGTACTTTGATATCTGAGTGGAATAAAAGGCTCTCCTTTGAGGAAAGTAGATAAGACGGTGAAAGCACGTGGCAAGCATATGTTGATAGTTGAGGATACAGAGAGCATCGCTCTATTATTATCCGCGTGTTTTACTGAAGACGGGTTTTCCGTAAAAATCTCATCCACACTAAAAGAAGCTACACGGTTTTATCGTGCTTCCCTTTCATCCAACTCACCCTTTGATGTGCTGCTAGTCGATAACTGCTTACCTGATGGTTCCGGCATAGCGTTTTTGCGAAAAATTGACACCCTAGGCAATAGCCCAGTGAAAATAATGCTCAGCGCCGACGGAAGTGAAAAAACAAAGATTGAGGCACTAAGCGCAGGAGCTGATCAATTCCTAGAAAAACCAGTGAACACCCTAGATCTCCGGAACACTGTCGCAATGCATCTTAACCACAGATCCATTACCAACCTCAAAACTGATACTCCCTATGAAAGAGAAAAAACAAAACTGCTGAAAAATTACTTGCTATACCTCCAAAATCTGGCTGAAAAACTCCACAATCCAATGACCTATGAAGAACTTAAGTGCCATTTGCATCAGCTCAAAGGCAGCGCAGCCTTATATGACCTTTTTGACCTTTCTTCGGCCGCCGGAAAGTTAAGCAGAAATTTACAAAAGTCAGGCTCAAAGCTCACTAGCCGCATACGTCAGAATCTCATCACAAGCATTTCCTCTCAGCTCAAAATGCTCACAGAAAAAGCCCAATGATAGTTATTAGGTGCGATTTCTTTTAAGCCACAAAACAGTATAAAATGGGCTGAAAGGCAAAACTACCATCAAGATGACCGAACATATTTTTAAAACAGCGACAGTGAGAAAATTCATGCTTACAGCCCTTCTATGATCATACCGCGTCAGGGTTTAGCCTGCGTTGCAGGTTTATGCGTTTGAGCCACAAAGAGATAACAAGCAATATCAAGGTAACGCCATACCCGGTACTGGCCCAGTTCAGAGCAGCAGATACGCTCTCCTGCTCAACAATCCAGGCGCTTAGCGCTGGTGCAATAGCAGACCCCAACGTCATACTGAACATCAGAAAACCAACCATGCGCGCAGTTGGCTTTTTGGAGAACTGGGTACCAAAAGAAATCAAGGTTTTCAAAAGTCCGCCGCCTAATAAGCCAAGGATCAGCATGGCGTACGAAAGTGTGTCTATGTCTGGTGCCACCCCTATAGCAATAGTTGCCAGAAAAGCCCCGCTGGAGCACATCAAAATCAAGAGAGATACGTTCACTCTCAATGCCAGAAAAAACATCGCCAATTGGCCGAAAAACATACCTGTAAACATCTGCCCCACCAACGCACCAGCCTCTGCGGGCAAGGCACCAAAACTAGTAGTCGCGTAGGTCGGAACCCATGAATAGATAGACGTCAGGCCGGTAACATATACTGTCAGGGCAGCAGCAACAAAAAAGACACCCAGTGGCCAACGGACAGGTCCTGTTGTGCTGGTTTGTTTGCGCGGCACCTCCAAACTGGGGTATCGGGACACCATTGTAAGGAGGGCTATAATCAAACAAGCAACTGCAACAATAGCATAAGCAGTTGTCCAGTGCAGATGGCGCGCAGCGGCGGCGCCTGCGGCATAAGTCGATAGTACACCAGCCAGACTATAGAACGAGTCTGTTGCCAGAAGAGCAGAAGCCCGGTGTTTTTCCGTGTATACAGCCGTTAGGCTGATGGCCGCACCTGACAGCAACAAGCCACCACACACCCCTAGAATCGAGAAAGATACAGGCAGAAAGTCAGCTTGATCAACCAGACGCGTTATTATCATCACGACCAAAAGCAGCGTATTTGCGATCAGTATAACGCGTTTGGTACCAAGTGCTGAAAAAGCAAACATGGAAAGAAAACAGCCAAAGAAAACACCCACCGTGATATAGCTGAAAAGTGCTGTCGCATGGGTAACCGAGATACCATAGTGAGC
>JAESQS010000326.1 GCA_016765035.1 Kordiimonadaceae bacterium
CTGAAGAATGTTCTAACTATTTTAGAAACTCAGGATATGCATGAACCTATTCACAAAATACTCTAGCGAACAACCTGCTTAGGTATACTGCGGCGTGGTTGGGCCAGAGAGTAAGCAGGGCGTGGATGGATATGGAATTAGCGAAGACGGATATGCTCTAGCCAGAAAAAGGGCGCTTCAAAAACATTCAGTCACAATTATCAGCAAAAACATTACTGGGAATTATTGCGCTTTTTTAGCTGCTTTAGTTTTTATAAATTTGGCAGCTGGCAAGGAGGCCTTTTTGGGGAAGGCCTTGTTTTGGTGAGGGCTAATTTTTTTAGGGGTATCAAGAAGCGGCGCATACAGGCCAATAGCCGGCATTTCAAGAGAGTCTGTAGTGTCGCAACGGGAGGACGCACATTGCCCTGAAGAACAGTCGTTAGCGCTGCTTAAAGGCAGGTTGTCAAAGGCATTGGTCGATAGCATAGGCATGTCAAAGGTTGCAGTTTCTTTGTCGCGCTCAGAAGCGTTTGTTTCCGTGTCGCTAGTGTCATTCTGCGCTTCGTCACTTGCTCCAAATGGTTTAACTGACCATGCAGGATCAGTATGAAGGAGCGCTGCAAAAACTGCCCAAGACGCTAGTAGAATGATATAAAATATCTGTTTCAACTCAGTCCCTTTGACATGTTTCTGCTGTAAAAGTGATACTTTATAACAATTTTAAGGGCTTTTAGTCAAGAGAAACATCGGCTTGAGTGGCGAAACTGTGGTGCTGTTAACGCTATGGTGGGGTAAGTCGTTATAGTGTTGAAACAGTAGGATTCGGGCCTAGGATACCAGCGTGCATAAAAGCGTGAGAATTACAGTAATTAGCAACCCTACTGCTGGAAAGCGGGGAGATGGCTTTGTAAAGGCTGTTCTGCGTGGACTGATAGCGCGCGGGGATAAGGTTGTGTTGAGTGTTACCAGCCATTCTGGCCACGCCAATGAACTGGCGCGAGCTTGCGCTCATGAAGATACGGCTGATCTTATTGTTGCTGCCGGGGGTGACGGCACTGTACGAGAAGTGGCGGAAGGCTTGATTGGGACGAATATTCCCATAGGTATTATTCCAGCAGGCACAGCCAATGTTCTAGCGCGAGAATTGGGGTATTTGGTAAAAGGCCGCCACTGTATAGAGCGCACCACTGACATAATTGCACAAGGGCGTGCCATTGATGTTTTCCCTTTCAAAGTAAAATTGCCGGATCGGCGTGGGCGGCCCACGGCAGGCGCAGGCCCACAGTTTATTGGCATGTGTTGGGTTGGGGCAGGTCTTGATGCGGAAGTATTGAAGCAAGTAGACTATGATTTGAAAAGTAAATATGGCCGTGCTGCTTTTGTTCCAGCCATTTTAAAAACTTTGTTTAGGGAACCCCGTAGCCCGTCGGTGCCTTGGACTATTGAGGAGAGGCCAAGCCAAAATGTCGCCCCAAATGAAACCCCAGAGATAGTGCCAGAAACAGCGCCAGAAGCAGTACCAGAAGCTGGAATGTGTGGCTGGGGCCTTGTATCTAACATTGCAGGCTATGCGGGGCCTTTCACGGTGACGAGGCACACGCAACTATGTGAGCCGGGGCTTGCTTGCTTGTTGTTTGAAAAAGCAGGCTGGCCTGCGCGCGTGGGGGACCAAATAAAAATGGCTTTTGGCCCCTTGGATGCCCGAGGGGGAACACGTTTAATAAAAGCAGGCTCTATCACAATGGGGGATAGTGGAACGCCCGTGCAAATAGATGGGGACTATGTGGGAACAGGCCCAATTACGGTTGAACCAATGGCGGCCATCCTGAAATTCAAGACGGCCAGCACTGTATAGTACAGTCTCTTCGGTTTACATACATATCCGCCCACGCCCCCTACCCAACCACCCGCTAGGATATACTGTGGGGTGGTTGGGTAGGGGCGTGGGCGGATATGTATGTAAACCAGATGCGCTTTATGGCACTGCTTTTAAATGCAAGCGGTCAAAGTAGCGTAGAAGGTGGCTTAACTGTTTGCCACGCTTTAGCGTTTGCCCAGCCGAGCCGGTAATGCGCCACACCCCTTGTTTGTGTGCAAGGGCAGGGTCTTTGATAATGCGGTATTGAGGCATTTCGCTGGCGCGTTTAAAGATGGAAAAAACAGCTAAGTCTGACAGGTGAGCAATGGCGTAATCGTGCCACTGGCCAGCAGCGACCATACGCCCATAGATGTTTAATATAGGGCCAAGTTCTGTCCGCATAAAATAAACAGTAGCGCAAGCGCTGGCGGGGCCGCTTTTCGGCCCAGAATATTCAGATAGAAAATGGATGGCTGTAGTGTCGTCCATATACGCTATTGTGGCGGAAACCATGCCTGTTTGCAAGCCTGCCCCTTATGCAGCACTGGCCACAGGTTTTATGCGGCCTTTGATTGACATTGACGAAATAGTGCCCAAATGAGATAAACAGCATAGCACCACATAAAATAATAAGGTGCATGAACGACACGACAAAAAAGAGGATAACCTATGAAGAATTCAAATTCTTATACTAGGGGTATCATCAAGCAGGCGGTAGCCGGCTTGGGAGTAGCCCTGTTTGTTTCCAGCAGTAGTTTTGCCATTTTTGACGATATCGTCACTGAAACGCGAGACGTAAAGCCTTTTGAGACTGTTCGCATTACGGGCGGCATGCAGTTGGAAATTATCGTTGGTGAAAAACAGCATCTCATTGTGAAAGCTGATGAAGATCAAATTGCTGATGTTGAAACAATAGTGCGCGATGGTGTGCTTATCATTGGGACTGACCAAGATGAGGACAGCTGGTCTTGGGGGGAAGCGGACGTACAAGTGAAAATCACAGTGCCATCCCTAAAGGCACTTGATGTACGCGGTGCAGTTGATGGCATTATTAAAGGCATCGATGCAAAAGACTTTTTGATTGATGTTCGGGGCGCGGGCAAAATCGAAGCCAAAGGTAAATGTGTGAACCTTAAGATCGATATTGCTGGTGCGGCTGCCGTTGAAGCAGATGCTTTAAAATGTGAAAATGTAGAAGTGTCGCTGCGCGGGACAGGCTTTGCCTCTGTTTATGCGTCTGAGAGTGTAGACGCAGACCTGCGCGGTGTTGGCGTTATTGACATTAGCGGGCACCCAAAGAAAATCGAGCGAGACATTCGCGGCATTGGCATTATCAACGATTAAAAAATAAGACTAAAGGGATATATCATGAAAACTCTAGCAATTATTGGTGCTGGAATTGGCCTGACTATAGGCGCAACTGTATGGGCAGGCAGCACTGCTGAACAAACACGGGATGTGTCAAAATTTAACGCAGTAACGCTGCATGGCTCAATAGATGTAGATGTTCTGGTGGGCGAAGAGCAAAGCGTGCGTGTCGTTGCAGATGACACTGTAATAGATAAGTTGATAACTGAAGTGTCTATGGGCACCCTTAAAATCAAACTTAAAAATGGCTACCACAGCCGTATTAAGAAAATGCATGTTTATGTTACGGTGCCAAAGCTGTCCGGCGGGGCTATTCATGGCTCTGGTGATATGGATATCAAAGGGCCAATAACAGGCGATTTTTCGTTTAGTGTGCATGGTTCTGGCAATGGCAAAATTGAAACAGTAGATGCTTCAGGTCTGGACCTTGCCATTCACGGTTCGGGGGATTTGTCTATTGAAGGCTCCTGCGCGGAGGCAGACGTTAGCATACATGGCTCCGGTGATATCAGTGCCCGTGGTATGAAGTGTGTTGACGTTGATATTGATGTGCACGGTTCTGGGGATGTATCAATTGCTGCAACGCACGGTGTTGAAGCTGCTGTTTTCGGGTCTGGTGATATTGATATCTATGGCAAGCCAGATAAGGTTCAGTCAAAAGTTCGTGGGTCTGGCGACATCAACATCCATTAAGCGCTTAATGATTTAAAGTTTTAAAGCCCTTTCCTCTTCAGGAAGGGGCTTTTTATATATGTCTTGTTTTTGCCATATTTGGGCCTGTATCGGGCCACATTATGGTTGGATAGTTAGCTTGTTGCCCTAATGCTGGCCTGGTCATTTGGCAGATACACACCTCCTAGCCCCTTGCGTCTGCTTCCCTTCGGTGGCTAGGCCAGCACCCTTGGCTGCTAATGCATATTCTTTTTAGTTAATACCATCACCAGCCCACGCCCCCTACCCAACCACCCGCTAGGATATACTGTGGGGTGGATGGATAGGGGGCGTGGGCTGGTGATGGTATTAAAACCACTCACCCCCTAAAATAAACTTAATAGTAGACGCAGCAAGGGGCATTTGCGAAGTTCTGTAAAACGCGCGTTAGTGCGCTATTAAGATAGTTTTCCAGAAGGGGCTACAGAGATGAAACTCTTTGAAATTTGCGCGGCAGACCAAGATGTTAGGTTTAGCCCTTTTGTGTGGCGGGTGATTATGGGCCTGCATCATAAAGGCTTGGCGTTTGAGCGGGTGCCACTTGGTTTTGTGGACTTGGCCACGACATTACAGACGGAAGTAAAAACAGTGCCGGTGCTTGAAGACAGCGGCGAGCACATTGCTGATAGTTTTGAAATTATCAAATATCTGGAGCGCACCTATCCTGACAAGCCCCTATTCTTGCCAGAGGAACTTTTGCCGGAAACCCCTGCTGGTAAGCAGGCCATAGAGCTTAATGCATGGGCATCGCGCACCGTGGCGCTTGGCATTTTTAGGCTGCTTGTTAAAGATATTCATGATGTGCAGGATGCTGAAAATCAGGCGTTTTTCCGGGCGACACGAGAGCCTAGAATTAAAAAGACGCTAGAAGAAATGCACAGTGGCCGGGATGCTATACGTGAAGACGTTAGGCGGTCGTTTGAACCACTGCGTGACCGACTGGCGAAGGCTGATTATCTGTCAGGTGATGCGCCCATGTGGTTTGATTATACAATGTTCGGGATGTTTCAGTGGGCGCGCATTTGCAGCAATTACCCGGTGCTGGCAGAAGGGGATATTATCCATAGCTGGCTGGACCGTATGCTTGATTTATATGGTGGCTTGGGCCGTGCGGCCAAGCTGGCCTATTAGGGATCAGTGTAAGGACGCGCCTTTTGCAACGGCCCCCTCTAACTCTCAGGTCTTGCAACATGCTTTTATACCCTTTATCTAGGCGGTAATCGGATTGCTAACCATGCAGCCCCAATGGACTGTTTGGTAGCAACCTATAATACAGAGGATAGTTTTACATGGACGTCTTGCTTGAGGCGCGTAACCTGACCAAAAGCTTTGGCCCTATGAGGGCCGTTGATGGCATTAGTCTTTCTGTAAAAAAA
>JAESQS010000327.1 GCA_016765035.1 Kordiimonadaceae bacterium
GAACGGTGTATTGCTTTTTGCTCAGGATGGTACCGCTGTAATGGGCCAATATTGATAAATGCTAACGACAATAACGTCGAGTTCGGAGTTGCAGCGTAAGCTGTCATTGTAAACTACATTTATAAATTCCTGAGGTTTGACGACTTCAGGTGGGGTTTGGGCCACCTAGCAACAGAACGGCCCACTTTTCTTTTGTGATTTTATACCGAGAAACCCATAAAAGGCACAATAATCGCAATCTACCCCCTTCACGGCTCGCCTTCATACCGCTATAAGAAACAGTATGTGCAACGTGAAACGAATTTGGGTTTGTAGATGACTGATAGCTACATAGATTATGATGCGAAAGTGCAAGATGCTTTACGGCATGTCGTGCGCAATGTTTTGATCGAAACAGCAAATGACGGTTTGCCCGGCGACATCATTTTTATGTCGCATTCAAAACTCATGCAGACGGCGTTGATATTCCAGAGCATCTGGTAAGCCGTTTCCCGGATGAAATGACAATAGTTATTCAACATAAGTTCTGGGGCCTGCAAATTCATGATGATTTTTTCGAAATTGGCTTGTCCTTCAACCAACGCCCTGAGCGCCTTGTTATCCCCTTTGCTGCCATCACTGGTTTTGTAGACCCAAGTGTGCAGTTCGCGCTTCAGTTTCACGATGAAAATGATCAACAAGACGAGTTGGAACTGAGCGAAGACGGGACACCAACCTTCGACCCCGCAGAAGAAACAATTGCAGCCAATACTGAAGATGGCGCACAGCCTGCTGAAAAAAACGACACTACGCCAACTGATGCGCAACCAAAAATTGGCGGCGATAACATTGTTACGCTTGATGCATTCCGCCGAAAATAACCAACTTTACAGCACCTGACTTCCTTTATTTCTAGGGATCAGTTCTTTACATCGGCCCCGTCCTTAGGGTCGTCCACAGGGGCGATGGCAGCGGCCCAACAATCCCCAAGTCAGGAGATTCCCCATGTCCGATTGGAAATACTCAAATTTGTTTCAGCTTGGTAAAGATGAAACCCCCTACCGCAAAATTACCTCAGATCATGTTTCAACACTTGAGGTTGACGGCAAAACCATCCTCAAAGTAGAAGACGAAGGCATTGAGCTTTTATGCCGGACAGCTATGGCTGATATCGCCCACCTTCTGCGCCCCGGCCACCTAAAGCAGCTTGCCAGTATTCTTGACGACAAAGAAGCCAGCAACAACGACATGTTTGTTGCCCGTGAGCTGCTTAAAAACGCCAACATCGCCGCAGGACGAGTGCTGCCAAGTTGCCAAGACACAGGCACTGCCATTGTTATGGGCAAAAAGGGCCAGCATGTTTGGACTGATGGCGATGATGCAGAGCCTTTAAATAAAGGCGTTATCGGCACCTATACTGAAACAAACTTGCGCTACAGTCAGTTGGCACCACTTTCTATGTATAAGGAAGTGAACACCAAAAATAATACGCCTGCACAGGTGGATATTTATGCCACAACGGGCAACGAATATCATTTTCTATTCCTAGCCAAGGGTGGCGGCAGCGCCAACAAAACATTCTTGTTCCAACAAACGCCAGCCACACTCCGTGAGGACAAAATGTTGGCTTTCCTCGACGAGAAAATTAAAACCCTCGGCACCTCTGCCTGCCCGCCCTACCACCTAGCAATTGTTATCGGTGGTTTGTCCGCAGAGCAGAATTTGGCCACAGTGAAAAAAGCATCTGCAAAGTACCTTGATGAATTGCCCACCGAAGGGGATGCATCTGGTCGTGCATTCCGCGACATTGAGATGGAAAAGAAAATCCATAAGATGACGCAGAATATGGGTATTGGTGCCCAGTTCGGCGGTAAATACTTCTGCCATGATGTCCGCGTGATCCGCCTACCCCGCCACGGGGCTAGCCTACCAGTTGGGCTGGGTGTTTCCTGTTCTGCTGACCGGCAGGCAAAAGGTAAAATCACCTCTGAAGGCATTTTTGTTGAACAGCTAGAAACTGACCCGGCCAAATATCAGCCGGATATTGAAGCCGACAACCTTTCCAACGATGTTGTGAAAGTTGATTTAAATCGCCCGATGAAAGAAATCCTCGCGGAACTGTCACAGTACCCCATTAAAACACGGCTGTCCTTAACCGGAACCATCGTTGTCGCGCGCGACCTCGCACATGCCCGCATAGAGCAGATGATGGAAGATGGCGCTGATATGCCATCCTATTTTAAAGACTATGTAATCTATTATGCAGGACCAGCCAAAACCCCAGAAGGCTATGCCTCAGGCAGTTTTGGCCCAACAACCGCAGGCCGCATGGATAGTTATGTTGGCCCTTTCCAGAAACGAGGCGGCAGCTTAATCACCCTTGCCAAAGGTAATCGATCCCTAGAGGTCACCAAGGCCTGCAATGAAAATGGCGGTTTCTACCTTGGCTCCATCGGTGGTCCGGCTGCAATATTGGCCAAAAACAACATCACCAAAATTGAGGTGTTAGACTTTGAAGACTTAGGCATGGAATCTGTATGGAAAATTGATGTGAAAGATTTTCCAGCCTTCATTGTCGTAGACGATAAAGGCAACGACTTCTTCAAGGCACTTTAAAGCGGATACGCTTTAAACTAGATACGCTCTAGTTTTGCTTGCGCCCATGTCACCTACCCCTTAGAAAGCGCGATAGGTTGCTTGGTCCAGTGGGGGCTTTGCGCTTAAGGGTTAATAGCTTTGTTAGGTTTATACCCTAAGCTAGCCATCCATCAGTTATAGAGGACGTTCTGCGATATGACGCAAGCCTTTGCCGTGCCACGGTTATCCGTCGCGCAAACAAAAACCGAGGTTCTCTCCGGCCTTACAGTGGCATTAGCCCTTGTACCAGAAGCTGTTGCTTTTGCTTTCGTCGCACAGGTAAACCCCCTAGTCGGGCTTTATGCTGCCTTTATCGTTGGGCTTATCACGGCCCTTGTTGGTGGTCGCCCAGGTATGATTTCAGGAGCGACTGGCGCTCTTGCTGTTGTAATGGTGAGCCTCGTTGCCACCCACGGCGTGGAGTATCTATTCGCTACAGTGGTGCTTATGGGTATTTTACAGCTATTGGCTGGTGCCTTTAAGCTTGGAAAATTTATCCGAATGGTCCCTCACCCGGTGATGTTGGGCTTTGTAAACGGGCTGGCGATCGTCATATTCCTTGCACAATTAGGCCAATTTAAAGTGAGCGGCACCAATGACTGGATGCCGACGGAGCCACTTTCTATTATGCTGGGTCTTAGTTTCCTGACCATGGCAATCATCTGGTTTGCCTCAAAATATATCAAAGCAATTCCGGCCCCACTGTTAGGTATTCTTATTGTATCAGGCATTGTCATTGGCTTCGGCATTGACATTCCTCGGGTGGGTGATCTTGCATCCATCAAGGGCGGCCTGCCCGATTTTCATATTCCTACTGTGCCTGCCACTTTAGAAACACTGGAAATAATTTTCCCCTATTCCCTTATTCTTGCAGCCATTGGGTTGATCGAATCCTTGTTAACCTTGAATTTAGTAGCCGAAATTACGGAAAGTAAAGGCGGCGCGAGCCAAGAATGTTTCGCACAAGGCACAGCGAATATCGTGACTGGTTTCTTTGGTGGTATGGGCGGCTGCGCCATGATCGGCCAAAGCATGATCAATGTAAATTCAGGCGGGCGTACGCGACTTTCTGGCATCGCAGCAGCGCTGTTTTTACTGGCCTTCATTTTGTTTGGCAGTTCTTTGATTGAGCAAATCCCCCTAGCAGCCTTAATCGGCGTCATGTTTATGGTGGTGGTTGGCACCTTTGCGTGGTCCAGTTTCCGTATTATTCATAAAATTCCAAAATCAGATGCCTTTGTTCTTATTCTGGTTTCCGGTGTTACGGTGGCCAGTGATTTGGCCGTTGCTGTTATTGTCGGTGTTATTGTATCCGCTCTGGTATTTGCTTGGCAGGCAGCCAAGCGCATTGGTGTGCGCGAGCCTATTGTCACTGAAAACAGCAAAGTCTATGAGCTACACGGCCCGCTTTTCTTTGGTTCAATCGCAAGCTTTCAAGAGCTGTTTGACCCGAAGGGTGACCCTGACGAAGTGATTGTAGATTTCCTCGATAGCCGTGTATGGGACCATTCCGGCCTACAGGCGATTGAAGCCCTTGAAGAACGCTACAGGAATGCAGGAAAACGTCTTAAAATCAGGCACTTGAGCGCAGATTGCCTCTCACTCCTTAGCAAAGCGGGTCATAGAGTTGAAGTCTCAGGCATTGAAGACCCTGAATATGGTATTGCCGTAGATTACGAAGGTCGGCTTGACCATTCTTGAGTGCCAAAACTTCTATATCTCTGAATATTAAATACAAAAAACTAAAGGGTAGCGTCGCTGCCCTTTTTTGTGCCTTGGTTGACATTTCCCCCCACAATGTGGGACCGTATATCACGGTTAAATACTACAGCAGTAATACTATACTGGTGCCAACATTGAGGATCACGGGTCTATGGCATTTAATATTAGAGCAGCAGAGAAAGCGGATGCAGAAGCGGCGTTTACCCTCATTCATCAGCTTGCCATCCATGATGAAGTGGCTGATTTTCTACAAATTACAGAAGAAAGCTTCACGACTGCTGCCTTTGGCGAGAAACCCAAATTCAATATTCTGGTCGCTGAAGAGAATGACGTCATTGTTGCCATCGCCACTTATATTTACCGCTATCATATCTGGTTAAGTGAAGACATTATCGAAATTGATGATTTATTCGTAAAGCCCTCCGCGCGCGGCCACGGCATCGGCAACAAGCTTCTTGAAGCCATTGGCCTAATGGGCAAAGAGCAAGGCATTCATGTCCGCTGGGATATTGAACGTGAAAACTTCAGCACAATTGCCTACTACAAGCGCAAGGGCGTAGAATATCACAGTCACGGCACATGCCTGTGGGCGCCAGAGAATATCAACATCACTTAACGCCACACAGTTCAACGGCAAAGCCTACAAGGTACCGTCTCTGCCCCTATGGTCATTGTGGCGGTTATAGCTTTAGCTCAAACACTTGCTTTGCCACCGAAGCGCCATTCACAAAAACCTCTACGGCATGAACACCGGCATAATAAACCCGCGTCGTAATGGGTTTAATGGCGTGTTTCTTAATTGCTGACAACGCGCCTTTTGCATCCAACTGCGTGTCTTTCCACTTGAAAACTTTAGCGGAAGTCTGGCCATTGGCCTTCACAAAATGAACGGCATAATCCACCATCACCTTGTGGTTTTTTGGCCCCTGCGCAAGATCAAGCTCAAATACTAGGGCGTCACCATACTCAACAACAGGGGTTGTTATCCGCAGCAACGCAGACAGGTCTTCAACTTGGCGGTAACCAAAAGCCGCCAGCGTTTCTGTATGGCCTTGTTTGATAAGCGTGCGGCAGGCATGGCGCACCAGCCGTACGCGGTTTCTGCTCGCGCCCTCAAGCCACCTTCCCGCAATGCCAGCAACCAAATCAGCATGGTCTTTGGCTATATCATTCAAGTTATTGGCAACTGAACGGCGAACATATTCTTCCCCGTCATCCTTTAATGCCTCCAGAAGCGGTAAAAGCGGCGCTGGATTTTCCACAAACCCATGCAAGCGCATACCCCACGGCAGCCGTGGGCGCGTCCCTTCACTAATCAACCTGCGTACATGCCGGTTATCGTCCCCAAGCCAGCCTTGCAGGGTTTTCAGCGTATAATCAGGGTGGTCCCGCAGAAAGGGCCTGATAGCAAACTCAGCAGAAAACCGTTTGGTAACTTCTTTCAACACAGGCAGTGCTTTTTCTGGGCAGCCAAGACCCCGTTTGGTCACCAGATCAGTCACAGGCCACGCAGCAAACCCGCACACGCCAGCAGCGCTAAACTTAACGCCATCAGAATCCGGGTCTTCGCTTGGGTGCAGAGCCGCCAGCACAATGTCCGCAAAAGCATCAAAATCCTCAGGCAAGCCAGCATCCAACGCGTGCATAATATGCTGCGTACGCTCCTTAAGCTCCAAATCAGTCAATCCATCGCTTGCGGCATTTACAAAACGAGTTTCATCAAAGCCTGCATACACACGGCTAAATATCTCACCAGTTATCTTCACCACATTTAAATTAATCAGCTCTTTAAACGGTTCAGCCATAGTTTCCCTACTCAAATGCACATTAGCAGCTTGGGTTTCCGGCCATCAGCAGCTAGAATTTCAAGCACAAAATAAGCGCCAAATGTTCTTTATTTGTTCTTATTGAACTATGCAGTCTCCGTCAAGGCACTTGACCTTGCCACCGGCAAATGCATCATCGCACCATGTTTGACCTTGAAGACGCAAAACTTGAAAAGCATTCGGTAACCATCGCTGGGCACCGAACATCCATTTCACTTGAGCGGTGTTTTTGGCGCCACCTAAGAACGGAGGCCGCAAAACGCGAGCTATCCTTGAACGAGATTGTTAGGCAATTGGATGAAGCGCGCGCTGGGTCGTTATCAGGGGCTATCCGTGCTTTTGTGCTGCAATCTATTGAGCACC
>JAESQS010000328.1 GCA_016765035.1 Kordiimonadaceae bacterium
GGGCCTTCGTCGCGGTAATCATCAAGGCTAACAAAACCTTCCAGCACAATTTCGGCGGTGGCAGGTACTTGCAGCGGCACGGTTTTACAGTCCACCAGCGGCACTTTTTTACCGCGTAGCAGCCCTGCAAATTGATATTCGCTGAGTGTATCGGGCACGGGTGTTACGGCGGCCAGAATGGTGCCGGGGTCCGCGCCTATTACCACGGCGGCGGGTACTGGCTCAGGGCTGACATCTTTCCAGCGGGCATATTGCTGTGCGCCGCCCCGATGTTTGAGCCAGCGCATCAGCGTTTGGTTTTTGCTCACCCGCTGCATACGGTAAATGCCAAGGTTATAATTGTCTTCAGGCTTATCAGATGGCCCTTTGGTGACCACCAGCGGCCATGTGATAAGCGGGGCAGGCTCCCCCGGCCAACAGGTTTGAATGGGCAATTTGTCCAGATTAATATCATCGCCTGTTAGCACCACTTCTTGCACCGGCGCTTTTTTGACGCGCTTTGGCTTCATTGCCATTACTTTTTTGGCAAGAGGCAGCATTTTAATAGCATCTTTTATGCCGCGCGGTGGCTCTGGCTGGCGCAGGAAGGCCAGTGTTTCACCGACTTCGCGTAGCTCGTGCGGTTCGCGGTTCATGCCCCATGCCACACGCTCTATGGTGCCAAACAGGTTTACCAGCACAGGCATGGGCGATTTTTCGCCGTGCTCATTCACCACATTTTCAAACAGAATGGCAGGGCCACCTTCGGCCAAAACGCGGGTTTGGATTTCGGTCATTTCAAGCTCGGTTGAAACCTGCTCGGTTACGCGTACAAGGCGACCTTCCGCCTCTAGCCGCGCTATAAAATCTCTGAGTGAATCATAAGCCATAAGGCGCTTATAAATCAGCTTGGCTGTAAGCGCCACGGAGAATATGCCAACTCGCCAATTTGCCGCGGGCAAAACATGCTTTTAGGTTGCAGGGTTTGGGGGTTTCGCATTAGGGTGGGGTATATGCGAAAGGGGACTTTATGACAGAAATGAAGGGCACACCCATTACCCGTAGCGGCGGGTATATTGTGCGTGTTGGTTGGCGGGCTGTGGCCTACAGTGTCACAAAAGCGAAAGCCTTCCGCTATAAGGCGATGCGCTTTATATTGTTTTTGCTTGCTGTTGCCGTAGCTGTTGGGGTGGCCCATGGGGCGCAGTTTATTCTATTCACTTTTATCACCCCATTGGCCGTAAAAGTTGGTGTGAATATTGGTCATTACCCCGAGTTGTGCAAGCTGGTTATCTATGGGCTTACATTGTTAGTGGGCGGGCTGATTTATTTGCAAATACTCTCGGCGGTGGGCAAGCGCATGGTGCGCGGCACGGCACCGTTCGATGATGGCTATAGCCTGTTTGAGCAGCGCCAGCGAGGGTCGCAAACCTCGCGTAGGAAATTAATACTATTAGCAAGTGTGATGGGTGTAATTTTTCTGGCCCCGATTGGTTGGGAGACAGGCTTACAATTATTTGCTGCTGGGCTGGTTGGGTTCCTGTTTGTAGAAGGCCTGTTGTTCCGCTTTTACTTTAAGGCCAAAACAAAGCCTCATGGCTCAAAGGTCAAGCGTAACGCAAGAGGCGGTACTCAATAATATGCCTGATGATACGTACCTTAGTCCGTACTGGCCCTTTTAGCGCTAGCTGGCATTTGGGGCGGGGCGGGCGGCGGGAGTAACTCACCCCAACCGCCGTTGTGCCATTACGCATAGCTGACAACTTCAAACTCAACACCGTTATTATCATCAAAATAAAAGCGCTTGCCGGGCTCATAATCCGAGTGGTTATGCGGCTTGTACCCGGCTTCTTTCACGCGTGCTTCAGCGGCATCAAGGTCAGCCACCACAATGCCTATGTGGTTTAAGCCACCTTGGAAGCCATAGGTGGGGGTGCTGCTGACCACGGTGGTAAGTGGGGTGTAGAGCGCCACATAGCTATCGTCTGTGCCTACGTGGAATGTTGTGCCCCCGCCTAAAGCTGGGCCAGACCAGCGGATTTTCCAGCCAAACAGGGAGCATAAAATGCCTGCGGTTTTTTCAGAGTTGCTAACAGTGAAATTTACATGTTCCAATAATCCGGTTTGCATAGTTTATCCTCGTCGTTACTTGTACTGCCGCATCGGTAAAGGGGCGGCTTTACAGTGAAAATTTGGCCTCGTTTGCAACGGGCCGATGTTTTTTGGTTTGCCAAGTCTAAAAGCTCAACCTAAGTTGAGGTCAAGGTTTATTTTAAAGAAAGTTTTGGCTATGCGTGGGACAGACCTCATTTCCATTGGGCAGCTTGCGGCGCGTGTGGTGTTTCGGTTTCGGCCATACGTTTTTATGAAGCTAAAGGGCTGGTTGCCTCAACGCGGAATGCTGGCGGGCAGCGGCGGTTTTTACGGTCAACAGTGCGGCGGCTTTCTTTTGTGCTGATCACGCAAAAGCTGGGGTTTTCAATTCAAGAGATAGCCGGGCACCTATCTGCACTACCAAAAGGGCGTAACCCAACCCCCGCAGACTGGGAGAAGATTGGCCATAACATGCGTGAGGCCCTTGATGCTCGTATTCAGGAAATAACCCTGATGCGGGACAAGCTGCACGGCTGCATTGGGTGTGGCTGTTTGTCGCTTAAGGTTTGCAGCCTTTATAACCCAGATGATGTTGTGAGGGAGAAAGGCGCAGGCCCACGATACTTGATGGGTGATAAGCCGAAAGCGCAAAATACGGGCTAACCGTGCCAATTACGTCATGTTTATAGCGCTGGAAATGAATGTCAGAGCTTGTGTAAGGCGTATCCAGTTTTATGCATCACCGGCCCACGCCTCGCTTACTCTCTGGCCCAACCACCCCACAGTATATCTTAGCGGGTGGTTGGGCCAGAGAGTAAGCGGGCGTGGGCCGGTGATGCACTTAATTAAGACAGATACGCTCTAGGCGCAGGCTGCGGCAAGCTGTCACGTTTAAATTAAGTGTTTCGTCGCCAATTATATAAGTATGTGGCCAAAAAAGCCGCCGAAAACTAGCCTTAAAGTGCGCCTAACAGAATGGGGAAATAAGGATGCCTACAGCCACACAAGCTTATGACGGCCCTGCAATTCTATCTGGTGGATACCGGGTTTTCTTTTTCTCCGCAGCGGTTTGGGCAGTTTTTTCTCTGTTAATTTGGGTGCTGTTTTTAGCGGGTGTTGCCGAACCCGTCTTTGGGCCACTGGATATTGATATGGTGCAGTGGCACGGCCACACGTTGATTTATGGGTATGGCGGCGCGGTTGTTGCGGGTTTCTCCCTTGCTGCTATTCCTAATTGGACAGGCAGGCCCCCTGTGTGTGGTGCGGCCTTGCTTACCTTGTTTATCCCTTGGCTTATCGCACGAGGGGCAGAAGTGGGCCTGTTGTTAGGCGGGTCGTTAGAAGCCGTTAGGGCAGGGGCCGAGCTGTTGTTTTTTGCCCTGTTTATTGGCATTGCTCTACGAGAAATCATTGCCGGGAAGAATTGGCGTAACCTTAAAATCATTGTTGTTTTCAGCCTGTTTTTCTTTGGGGCGCTTGTCACAAACCTTGAGCGGCTTGATGTAATTGCTTTGTCTTTCAGTGGCTGGGGGTTTGGGCTTGGTGTTTTACTGGTTTTAATCACGCTGATCGGCGGGCGCATCATTCCTGCTTTCACCGCTAATTGGATGCGGCAGCAGGGCCTTAAATCCGTACCAACCATGTTTAACAGGTTTGATGCTGTGGTTGTTTTAGTGACGGTGCTGACAATGGGTGTGATGGTTGCGCGTATTTATGATGGCATTTTGGGGTCCCTTGCCCTTGTGGGCGCAGGCCTGCATGTGGTGCGCCTGTGGCGCTGGCGTGGTTGGCATACGGTAACGTCGCCTATTGTTGCAATATTACATATTTCTTACTTGTGGGTGCCAGTAGGTTTTTTGCTGGTTGGGCTTTCAGCTTTGGGTGTAGGCGATATTGATATGGTATCGGCCCTGCACGCTTGGACGGTTGGCGGTGTTGGTAGTACCACCTTGGCCGTGATGACAAGAGCGACACTTGGCCATTCAGGGTTGCCGTTGAAAGACAGTGGTTTGCTCACAACTTTATATGTCGCTATAAACTTGGCCGGGGTTGCTCGGGTGTTTGGTGTGCTTGTCGCCGGACACAGCAGCTTGCTGATGACGTTGGCAGGCTTGTTATGGTGCGCGGCCTTTGTAGTTTTTTTGGTGAGGTTTGGGCCGCTTCATTGGCGGCGATAAGCTATTGTGGGGCCAGTAAGTTTTGTCTGCAATGGAAAGCAACTAGCCGGGCGACATATGCCCAGAATAAAAAGTTTAAATCTGAGAGAAATTTCCTTGACGCAAGGGGGGTGGTTCATTAGAAACCCTCCGTACCAAATATCTGCTGAATACACGCTATTGATTCGGATGTTTGTGCGGCAATTATGAGGAGAGGTGGCTGAGCGGCTGAAAGCGCCTCCCTGCTAAGGAGGTATACTGGTAACGGTATCGTGGGTTCGAATCCCATCCTCTCCTCCATTGCTATTTTCAAAACATTTCAAAACATTTCATAAGTACATGTAATATAACGCTTTTATTAATCCGTTTGCTAAAATCCATTTCATAAGTCACCATAAGAAACCGCTCAAGTGGGGGGTTGAGTGGGGGGTTGAATGGGGGGTTGAGAAAGCTATGGCAGAGAAAAATAAATTAAATGTAGCGAAAGTTCGTTCTACAAATCAGCAAGGCAGCTACCATGATGGTGAGGGGCTGTACCTTATCATTACCCCTAGCCTCACTAAAAACTGGTCATTTATATTTCAGTTTGAAGGCCGCAAGTGTCAAATGGGGATGGGGTCGGTCAAGAATGTTACTTTAGCAGAAGCCCGTAACCGTCGCGATGCCGCACATCAATTGCTTAAAATTGGGCAGAACCCCATTGAGGCTAAAAAAATAGCGCTTGCTGAACTGCGCAAACAACAACTCGAAGCTAGCAGGGGTAGCGTTCCATCATTCAAGGAATGTGCGGAAAGCGTGATTAAGCTGCGGCAACCGGAATGGAAAAGCACAAAACACGCCTCTCAGTTTGCCGCATCGCTGAAGAATTATGCTTATCCACTGATAGGCGACCTCCCAATAAATGAAATTACGGATGACCACATACTGGCAATACTCAAACCAATTTGGATGAAGAAAAACGAAACAGCGGGTAGGGTAAGAAGTCGGATAGAGTCTATTCTGGGGTGGGCGAGGGCCAAAAAATACCGCAGTGGTGATAACCCTGCACGGTGGAAAGACAATCTTGAATTTCTGTTACAAAACCCTAGCGTTGTTAAAAAGGTGAGAAAGCAACCAAGCTTGCATTACAAGTATGTGCCTGCGTTCGTTAATAGGCTCTTATCTATGCAGACTTCAACTGCTGCTGCCCTTGTCACAGTGATATTTACAGCATTGCGCTCTTCAGAGGTTAGATTGGCGCGCCTGAATGAAATTGATATGAAGGACAATGTTTGGTCCATTCCTCCTGAGAGAGTTAAAGCACCAATCAAGGATGGTGGTACAGAGTTTCCGCAGCTAGTCCCGATTTCAAGTATAGAGATTGCTGTGATGTGTCGCTTTGCCTCAAAATCAAGTGATCTATTGTTTCCTGGTATCAAGATAGGGAAAGAAATTTCAGAGGCGACGGTTAGGAAGCTGATTGCTTCGCATGGTAGCGACTATCCGCACTTTACTATGCACGGCTTTCGATCAACATTTAAAGACTGGGCGCTAGAGAAAACGGACCTTGTGGATAAAGATATGCTGTCAGAAGCGCAGCTTGGCCATAAGCTTGGCGGGCAAGTAAAGCTAGCGTATTTAAGAACTACTCTACTTGAACGCCGGCGGCTATTAATGCAAGCTTGGTTACGGTATTGCCTGTCTCAGACACCACAACAAGCTTTGGTCGATTTGGGTTTGTCACTCGACGCGGTGGAAGGCTTTGGCCTACCTCAAGGGGTTGAGTCACTGTCCTCGCATTAACCCACTCCTGTATATCGTCATAGTACCAGCCAATGCCTCGTTTCGTTATCTGAAGCCGCTTTGGTACAGTCCCGTCTTTTTCCATCCTCCACCAAGTAGTATTTGGTACGCCTGTCAACTTAAGGCGCTCAGGCTCTCTGATGATGCGGTTGCTGTTCACGTCTTTTCTCCTTCGTCGGCATCGGGGGTATGTTGGCGGGCGTAGAGCCACTACCGTTGTCTACTTCTTGGTACGGCATCCGCTCCTGTTCGCTCGTGTCTGCGGGCTCATTGACACGCCAAGATGTAGGCGGAGGGGAGGTGACAAGTTCAGCGTCGATCATCGCAGCTATGATTTTTTCAACGTCATCAGGCTCTAATAAGAGAGGGGTTTCTAGCTCTAAAGCTGCGACCATTGCGGCAGCAACTGCGCAGTCAGTAGGCTCGCGCATGGCTTCGATGGCTTTATGGGCCATGGCGTTGGCAACGCCATCTGATAGATGCGCAATTTCCGTATGATCTTTGAAGGCGCTCTTAATGGCTTTACTGACTTGATCAATCATCTGTCTTCTCCAACTGATAGGGGACAGGTGATGGTTTTCAGCGTATCGAGATGTGCGAGGCGCTTTTCCATTTCAGAGGTGCTTTTCTTAAGCTGTTCAATTTCGTCAACAATATGGGAGCGAACAGCGGAAACGGGGATAGCCTCAACCACTCCCGGCAATGATAAATGCAAAGCCTCTTCTTCGCTGTACAAGCCAGCATTTTGAATGAGAGCGGTATACCCTCGCGAATGCGGGCGGTAATAAACGCCGCGTTTGCGCAACAAATATTGCTCTGTCATTGGCTTTCACCTCTCGGGGGACAGTTGACCATTTCAAAGCCAGAGGATTTAGCCACCTCCAAAGCCCACTTAGAGCCTTCTTCTAAACAGCAAGACCATTCATCTGGTGGCAAGTCGTTCAATGCCTTCCACGCCTTACCTGAC
>JAESQS010000329.1 GCA_016765035.1 Kordiimonadaceae bacterium
CAGCAAACAGCCCTGTGGTATCGCCCTTAATTTCCAGCCCTAAAGGCACGGTTCCTGAGGCAAGCTCTGCAGCCTTCCCCAAACCCAGACGCGCCATATTTGGCAAGGAAAGCGGCCCTGCCTTTGGTCGGTTAACACCTACATGCCCAGCAGCGCACCAGTCGGCAATATGGCCGAATGTATTGGCTCCTACATCGCCAAAACGCTCTGCATCAGGCGTGGCACCAATGCCAAAGCTGTCGATTACAAGTATGAATGCACGTGCCACGATTTTATCCTCGGATAATTTCTGCCGTTATCGGCTTAATACTCGGCGCTGTACTCGATATCTGTACAGCAGTTGTAAGGGTTGCTACGGCTGCGCTTGCAGCATCTTCAGTGGCCGCAAAAACCCTTGCAAGGGGCTGTCCCTGCTTCACCTTATCACCTATTTGGCAAATCTCGGTAAATCCGACGGAATGATCAATCTTTTGTGCAGGATCTGTCCTTCCACCGCCAAGAGCAACAACAGCCATACCAATGGCCCTAGTGTCCATAGCAGATACAAACCCGTCACTTTCGGCTAAAATAACTTTCTCATTCTTAGCGATTTTAAGGTATTTTTCGCTATGCTCCATAAAGTCTACAGGGCCACCCTGCTCTGCTAACATCTGGCTGAAGACCTCTGCGGCTCTACCGGTATTCAGAGCAGTTTCTGCACTCTTGCGGGCATCTGCCAAATCAGTTTTAGCGCCTGAAATACAGAGCATATGCGCTGCCAAGTCCAATGTAACATCAAGTAACCGCACATCAGCATTCGTTGGGTTTGTTAAAAACTCTATTGTTTCGACCATTTCAACAGCATTACCGGCTGTGGTGCCTAACACTTGGTTCATGTCTGTTAATAAGGCAACTGTCGGCGTATTGGCCGCCGCTGCAACGCGTACAATATTTGTTGCAAGCAAGCGGGCTTCTTCTGCCGTTTGCATAAAGGCGCCATTGCCAAACTTTACGTCCATAACCAAGCCGCGTAAACCTGCGGATAGTTTTTTAGACAATATTGAGGCGGTAATCAGCGGGATAGACTCCACTGTCGCTGTCACATCCCGTATGCCGTAAAAACGCCTGTCAGCCGGTGCAAGTGCCGCAGTTTGGCCAATAACAGAACAGCCAACTTTGCGCTGAATTTCCGCAAACCTGTCTATGGTTGGATAAGGGTCATAGCCCGGTATGGCTTCCAGCTTATCTAGTGTACCGCCCGTGTGACCAAGGCCACTGCCTGAAATCATGGGTACATATGCCCCACAGGCAGCTACTATTGGAGCCAACATAAGGCTTACTTTGTCACCCACACCACCCGTTGAATGCTTGTCTACTATGGGTGCATCTTTATCGAAACCGTATTTTGTCCAGTCAATCACATCGCCACTATCGCGCATGGCAAGTGTTAGAGCTGCGCCTTCGTCTGGGGTCATGTCTGTAAAGAACACCGCCATAGCAAAGGCAGAAATCTGCGCATCAGTTACAGAACCATCCGTTATACCAGCCACAAAACTGACAATGTCTTCTTTGGCCATAATGCCACCATCTCGCTTGGTGCGGATCAATTCTTGCGGGATGAAAATACTCGTATTACTCATAGACTAAACCTGATTTTACCTATTTGTTTCTTGAACATTGTCCGGGCCAAAAGCATGGGGCAATAGTTCTGCAATAGTAGTTTCCAAAAGGACATCACCATCATTGTTACAAATGGTAATTGCCACTCCTTCCGGACCGGAAAACTCTCGTATTTTCTGGCGGCAACCACCACAGGGCGTACACGCGTGCTCGCCCGGCCCTACGATAACAATATGGGTGATGTGCCTGTTGCCAGCCAGCACCATGCTACCAATGGCCGTTGCTTCTGCGCAATGCCCTAGTGGGTATGCTGCATTTTCAATGTTACAGCCCGCGTAAAGGCTCCCATCATCTGCAACCAGCGCTGCACCAACAGGATGCTTTGAATAAGGCGCGTATGCCTTTAAAAGCGCCTCTCTGGCCCGTTGAATAAGAGTTGTGGTGTTTACAGCCATTAATGGTCTTTCTCATAAGGAATACCGCTGGCGCGCGGGGCCTGAATTTTCCCAACAAAACCGGCGAGTATAATAACGGTAAGGACATAAGGTAACATTATCGTAAACTGCACAGGAATTTCGCCAATAAGCGGGAAGGAAACACCCTGTAGACGGCCTTGAAGCGCATCAACAAAGCCAAACAATAAACACGCTAGAAGCGTCGGTACGGGTTTCCATTTACCAAATATCATGGCCGCAAGCGCCAGATAGCCTTTGCCTGCCGACATATCCCGAATAAAGCCTGCCCCCAACCCTGTAGAAAGCACAGTGCCAGCAAAGCCGCACAGCACGCCAAAAATGATTAAGGCTTGGTAGCGTATAAGCGCGACAGATATGCCAGCCGTATCCACGGCTTCCGGGTTTTCCCCCACTGCCCGCAAACGTAAGCCAAAGCGTGTTTTATACAGCAGCCACGCTGTTGCAGGCACCACAAGCACCGTAAGGTAGGTAATGAGGTTATGGCCTGAAATAATTTCGCTATATAGCCCACCAATCAGCGGTACATCTGCAAGGGCCTCTGCCCCCGGCAACGTAATAATACTGAAGCGGCTTTCTTCATCCAGAAGCGGTGTTTGACCGCCTTTATGAAAAATAAAGTTCGCCAATGTTGGTGCCGCACCCGCAACAGCAATATTGATAGCCATGCCAGAAACAATTTGGTTACCGCGCTGATTGATAGATACATACCCGTGCAAAAGCCCAAGCGCTACGGCGGCCCCAACGCCCGCCATCAATGCATACCACGGGGAGCCTGTTACCGCTGCTGTCGCCGCTGCCGCAAAAGCAGAAGCCAACATCTTGCCTTCAAGGCCTATATCAACCACGCCTGCGCGCTCTGCAATCAACCCAGCGAATGCCGTGAGCACTAATGGCGTAGCGATACGCAGAGTTGAATCTATAAGAAGGACCAGATCAGCGAAAAATTCCACTACACAGCCTCCTGCGACGCAAAACGCTCAAAAAGCCTATTCAAGGGCGTTCTGAACATATGTTCCATTGCACCAGCAAAAAGAATAACCAGTCCCTGTATCATCACAATGAGATCACGGGTGATGCTTGGCATTTCAAATGCTAGCTCAGCGCCGCCTTGGTAAAGAGCGCCAAACAATACAGCAGCAAGCACGATGCCCACAGGGTGGTTTCGGCCCATAAACGCAACGGCAATACCGACAAAACCATAGCCAAGCGTGAAATTACCCAGCAGGCGTAATTGTTCGCCTAACAGCTCGTTAAGCCCCATCATCCCGGCTAATGCGCCAGATACCATCATGGCCAAAATGGTCATACGTGGCACGGAAATGCCGGCAAAAGCAGCAGCATCCGCGCTTTGCCCTGCAACACGTAACTCATACCCAAACCGGGTGCGCCACAGTAGAAACCAAAAACCCCATGCGCAGGCAAAAGCAATAAGAAGGGATACATTCATCGGACCTTCTTCAAAACTAATGCCGATGTAAGAGAGTAATTCGTGAATATGCGTGAGCGCTACACCGTCTGGGAAATCAGCGCTTTCAGGCATTTGCCCGCCGGGCCGCTGCAAAGGGCCTACAAGCATGTAAGCCAACAGCGCTGAGGCAATGAAATTGAACATTATTGTTGTGATAACAATATGGCTGCCGCGTTTCGCCTGCAAATAGGCTGGGATATAGGCCCATGCCGCGCCAAATACAGCAGCACCTATGATACCAATCAAAATACTTAGGAACGGTGAGGCATCCCCCATAAGGAAGACAGCCAGCGTCAGCCCAAGGCCACCGATCATAGCTTGGCCTTCGCCGCCAATATTAAAATGCCCTGCATGGAATGCGATTGAAACCGCAAGCCCTGTAAAAATAAAATTGGTGGCATAATAGAAAGTGTAGCCTATGGCTTCTTCATAGCCAAAAGCCCCTTCAACCAATAGCGATAGTGCCAAAAACGGGTCTTCCCCAAGCCCCCAAATTACCAATCCGGACACAACAAAGGCCGCCAGTAAATTAAGCGAGGGCAAGAGTATATTCTCGGCCCAAAAAGGCAATTTTCTAACAGCGGCCATTAGAGGCTCCCGCCGGTGGGTGCTGTTGATGGCTCACTGGGCGCATTACCTGCTAAGCCCTTGGACGTATCAATTTTTTGGCCTGCCATCATCAAACCCAGTGTTTTCTCGTCAGCATCTTCCACCCGCATCACGCCTGTGATCTCGCCTTCACACATCACGGCAATCCGGTCTGATATGGCGAGCAATTCATCAAGGTCAGCAGATACAACGAGCAAGGCCTTGCCGTCATTACGCAATTCTGTGATTTGATCGTGTATTTTAGTGACAGCCCCGATGTCTACACCGCGCGTTGGCTGGCCAATGACCATCAATTGAGGCGACTGAGCTAATTCCCGCGCAATCACTATTTTCTGCTGGTTACCACCAGAAAATGATCCGATAGGCAGGTCAATATTTCTCGGGCGAACATCCTGTGTTTCAAAACAGGCCCCTGCCCGTGCTTCGATATTCTTTAATTTCAAAACACCGATAGATACGAATTCATCTTCGGTCTGGTATCCAAGCATTATATTCTCTTTGGCAGACATGCTTTCTACAACACCGGTTTTAAGCCTGTCTTCAGCCACATGGGCCATACCCTTCTGACGCAGCGTAATTGGGTCCGTCACAGTGCTTTTGTCAGCGATTGTTAAGCCTGAAAATTCAATACTGCCGTCAGAGATACGGCGAAGCCCCGTGATAACTTCCAGCAGTTCAGTCTGGCCGTTGCCAGCAACACCAGCAATGCCTAGTACTTCACCATCTTTCACCTGCAAGCTCACGCCCTTAAGCGCAGCGTGGCCCTGCCCATTAAAGGCAGATACATTTTTAAGCTCTAATCGGCTTTGGCGGTTAGTCTTGTCTTCACGGCTTACTTGACGGGAAACTTTGGCACCAACCATTAGTTCAGCCAGGTCTGCCGCAGATGTTTCGCTGGTTTTGCGGGTGGCAATCAGTTTGCCTGCCCGGATAACCGTAACATCGTCCGTGATTGCCATTATTTCATGTAATTTGTGGGTGACAAATAAAACAGTATTGCCTTGCGCCCGCAACAGTTTCACCAGTTCAAACAATTGGTCGCATTCCTGCGGTGTTAGCACCGCAGTAGGTTCGTCCAGAATAAGTGTTTTTGCGCCTTTATAGAGCGCTTTTAAAATCTCAGCGCGCTGCCGAACACCCACTGGCAAATTCTCTACTGGTTCATCCAGTGGTAAATCAAAACCAAATTTTTCTTCAAGGTCGGTAAGGGCTGCTCTTGCGCGTGCTTTTCCTTCTTCAAGGTTTCTACCGCCTTCTGCCCCAAGCATGATGTTTTCAAGCACAGTGAAAGGCTCAACAAGCATGAAATGCTGGTGCACCATGCCAACACCATGATCCATGGCACCGGATGGGTTTGCCAAATGCACAAAGTCACCATCTATTAATATATCGCCATTGTCAGGCTGATAAAAACCAAAGAGCATTTTTAGAAGCGTTGATTTACCAGCGCCATTTTCCCCAACAATACCGTGCACAGTGCCAGCCTTCACTTGCAGGTTAATGGCATCATTGGCGCGGACTTCCCCAAAACGTTTGGAAAGCTCACGGGTTTCTATAGCGAGTAAATCTGACATATTTTTTCTGTCACTGTCTCATGGACCACATGGCCCTCTATTATGCCTAAACTGCGGGCTTAAGTGGCCTAATGGCCTGCATTGCTACCTGCAATATCATCGACAACAAGAGCACCGGAGATGATTTTGCTACGAGCATCCGCCAATTTAACTTTCATATCATCTGTGATCAGCGCCTGATTATGTGCATCTATAGAAAAATCCACGCCGCCCTCTTTAAGGCCCATCACTGTATGGCCTGATTTCCAGCTACCGTCTTTTGCACTTCTAAGAGCTGCCAAAACAGCAAGGTCAACACGCTTTAACATGCTGGTCAGCACACGGCCGGGGGCGATATGGTTTTGATTACTGTCTACGCCAATTGCAAAAGCTTGCTTTTCTTTTGCTGCCTGAATAACACCAAGCCCCGATGGTCCTGCCGCAGAGAAGATAATATCTACGCCCCGTGAGTATTGTGAGCGTGCCATTTCCGCAGCTTTAATAGGGTCATTCCACGCTGTAGGTGTTGTACCAACATAATTCCGGACAAAGGTAAGGTCATTCCGTATATAGGATGCCCCTTGCCTGTAGCCTTTTTCAAAGCGGCGGATTAAGGGAATATCCATGCCACCAATGAAACCAAGCTTGTTGGTTTTTGTTTTCATGGCAGCAATCATCCCCACGAGGAAAGACCCTTCGTTTTCCTTGAATGTTACTGATTGTACATTGGGTAAATCGACAATTGCATCTAGCACTGTGAAGCGAATTTTTGGGTATTTACGGGCTACATTACGGACGGCCACAGAATAGCCCACACCAACGGCAATAATCACATCGGCTTTTTTCCGGGCAAAGCGTTTAAGCGCCTGTTCATACTGTGTTTCGCTGGATGGCTCGAAGTCTTTATAGGCAATGCCAGTTTCTTTATTGAAAACTTCGGCGCCGTTACGGGCTGCTTCATTGAAAGACTTATCAAATTTACCGCCAATATCGTATAGGAGCACAGGCTTAAAGTCCGCGGCTATAGTTATACTGGTAGCCATTACCGAAACAGCAAGTGTGGCGGCCATTTTATTAACGAAACTCATCATTCTAAGAGTGCTCCCTCACAGCATAAAATTGAACAATTACCTTTATGCCCTGTATTAGCGTTAGGGTGCAAGGGAGCAGAGCTGTGCAGCTGGGTCAACCATTTTTGACACTTTGGTCAAGATTCATTCGACATTTAATAAATTACATCCTATTAACAATGCAAATTCTTGGTCCCAAAAGGCGATATCACTATGACCAATACTGTAACAGTAGTTGACCACCCTCTGGTGCAACACAAACTAACATTATTACGCAGGAAAGAAGCCAGTACGGCTGAGTTTCGCAAGCTTCTTAGGGAAATAGGACTTTTCCTTGGTTATGAAGCGCTTCGGGATTTACCTCTTGGTAAA
>JAESQS010000330.1 GCA_016765035.1 Kordiimonadaceae bacterium
CCCTAACAAAAGAAGGCATGATCGGCTTCCGCGACCCACTGGGTATCCGCCCGCTTATTCTGGGTAAATTAGACGGTAATTATGTTTTATGCTCTGAAAGCTGCGCTCTTGATATTTTAGGCGCTGAATATCTGCGGGAAATTGAGCCGGGTGAATTGGTTGTCATTACCCAAGGCAAAATTGAAACCACCAAGCCTTTCCCAGATGAAAAGCCCCGGCCCTGTATTTTTGAGCATGTATATTTTGCCCGCCCCGACAGTTTTGTGAATGAAATGAATGTTTACAGTGTTCGCAAACGCATTGGTGCCGAACTTGCCATCGAAGCCCCTATTGAAGCTGATATGGTTATTCCAGTGCCTGATTCTGGCACACCATCTGCCTTAGGCTATGCCCAGCAGGCCAATATTCCGTTTGAGCTTGGCATTATCCGTAACCATTATGTTGGCCGCACTTTCATTGAACCAAGCGACCAAATTCGTCATTTGGGTGTAAAGCTAAAGCTGAATGCCAACCGTCAAACCATTAAAGGTAAACGCATTGTACTGGTGGACGACAGTATTGTGCGCGGTACAACATCAATGAAAATTGTGAATTTGATGCGGGATGCTGGCGCTAAAGAAGTACATATGTGCATTGCTTCGCCCCCCACTGCTCACAGTTGCTTTTACGGCGTTGATACCCCTGAGCGCAAAAAACTGCTTGCTGCCAGAATGGATGTAGAGGCCATGCGCGAGCATATTAACGCAGACAGCCTGACCTTCATTTCTATTGATGGCCTTTACAGGGCAACAAACCAGCCACAAGGCCGCGATAAAAAATGCCCCGCATTTTGTGATGCCTGTTTTACCGGGGATTACCCAACCTCGTTGACAGACCAAGCCGAGCAGGAAAAAGATGATCGCCAGCTTGAAATGATTGCATCCCCAAGAAAATAAATAATAACACCTAACCAGTAGCAAACCCTGCCCTGCCCCGCAGAGATAAAATCAGGACTTAATTATGACTAAACCACTTGCAGGGCGTCTTGCCGTCGTTACAGGAGCATCGCGCGGTATTGGCCGGGCAGCAGCAATTGAGCTTGCCAAAAATGGCGCTGATATTATTGCTATTGCCAGAAACCGCTCGCAGGGGGCGCTTGAAGACTTGGATGATGAAATCCAAAAGCTTGGTCAAAAATGTACCATGGTACTGGCTGACCTTAGAGATGGTGATGCCATAGACAAACTGGGCGCTGCTATCTACGAACGTTGGGGAAAGCTTGATATACTTGTTGCCAATGCTGGCATTCTCGGCCCTATCACACCACTTGGACACATTGAGCCAAAAGACTGGGCAGAGCTTCTGGATATTAATGTAACAGCAAACTGGCGGCTTATTCGCTCGTTGGACCCGCTTTTAAAGCTGTCAGATGCCGGACGCGTCATTATTGTGACATCGGGTGCTGCGAGCAAAGCAAAGCCTTTCTGGGGCGGCTATGCCGTTACTAAAGCAGCAGTGCAACAGCTCGCACTTACTTATGCCAGTGAATGTGATGCTAGCAATGTGAATGTAAACCTGATTGAACCAGGCCCCATTCGCACCCACATGCGCAAACAGGCTGTGCCAGGGGAAGACCCAACGAAATTACCAAAGCCACAGGATATTGCCCCCCTGTTTGTTGAGCTTTCTGCACCGAGTTATACAAAAACAGGCCAGCTTGTTAAATTTTATGACTGGGCGGGCATTTCCCGTTAACGGAGCATTCGTTGCACACACAGATAAGCACAATCACCCTACTGGTTGCTGACTATGATGCAGCAATTGAATATTATACGGGCATACTCGGCTTTGCTGTGCTGGAAGATATACCCGCGGGTGAGGCTAAACGCTGGGTAGTCATTGCACCAACCAGGGCCAGTTCCCTGCGCCTTTTATTGGTTCAAGCCACATCAGATTCTGACCATGCAGCATTAGGAAAACAGGCAGGTGACCATGTTTTCCTTATTCTAAACACCTCTGACTTCGCTCAGGACTATGCTGCAATGCAGGCAAGCGGTGTTTGCTTTCTTGAGAAACCCCGCCATGAACCTTACGGAACTGTTGCTATTTTCAAAGACCTGTATGGCAACAAATGGGACTTATTACAGCCAAAAGAATAAAGTATACCCGCTGTAATATGCATCACCGGCCCACGCCCCCTACCCAAATCAGCCCACAGTGTATCCTCGCGGGTGGTTTGGGTAGGGGGCGAAGGCCGGTGATGTAACTAACTAAAAAGCATATGCCCTAAAGGGCGGCACAAGGCGCCACCTTCCTACGTATTCTAATTTATCAGCGTATTAAGGTTTCGTTTTTTGCGCGCTTTCACGGCTTGCCATGTTGCTAATAAAGCGGCTTACATTAGGTGAATTTTTGATCATCGCTTTAGATTCAGGAAATCCAACAAGCCCCTTCAGCGTTGGGTACATAGCCAAATCTGCATACGTCAGCGTATCACCAACGAAATAATCCCCTGTTAAGCAGCTATCGATGAAAGCCAACTGTTTTTCCATATCACCCAGTGCACCGTCAATGCGGGCACGGTCAGGTTCGCCATTTTCTGTTTTTGGAAATAAGTAAGAAAGTACGTACTTACGGATCATGGTCTGATCAAATGTACACACATGCAAAGAAATCCATTCTTCAACTTTGGCGGCCAGAACAGGGTCTTTGGGGAAAAACTTGGGGCCATCAAACGCGCTGTCAATATAATGCGCAATGGCATTAGACTCGCACAGCGTAACATCCCCATGCTTCATTACAGGAATTTTACCAAAGGGATGAATTTCGTTGGCTTCATCGCTGTGAGGGAAAGTCTTTTCAAAGACATAAGGTATGCCTTTTTCGATTGCGAGCATACAAACCGACTGCCCAAAATTTGACAATGGTACACTTCTTATAATCAAGTCTGACATTATGGTTCCCTTTATATTTTTAAGAGTAATTTCAGGTATTTACTGAATTCATATAAGGCTTTTCATAAAGCAAATAAAGGTTCACTCATTTTTCAAATATGCCTTCAACAACTGGTGCACTGCGTTTGATACAGTGGTTTCACCAGCTTTTACGGCTTTTTCAGTCTTCTCAATGGCTTGTGCCACGGCTTCATTGCTGAAAAACCCATCAAGCAATCTGTCTTTAATTTGCGCATGGAGCCACATAAGGCGCTGGTCTTCACGGCGCTCCGCTCTTTCACCAGATTTTATCATCCGCTCTTTATGTTGTTCAATATGCGCCCACAAATCAGGGAGGCCCTCCCCTTTAAGCCCAGAGCAACCCACAACTGGCGGATGCCAATTAGGGCTGGCATCTGTTAAAATATGCAGGGCATTTTTATACTCCCGCACGGCAAGCGCTAACTTTCTCTCAAAGATGTCAGCTTTATTCACCGCAACCATGTCGGCAAGCTCGAGTATTCCTTTTTTAATCCCTTGCAGTTCATCCCCTGCACCCGGCAGCATCAAAACTAGGAAGAAATCTACCATATCTGAGACCATGGTTTCAGACTGGCCTGTGCCGACAGTCTCTACGAGGACGGTGTCAAAGCCTGCCGCTTCAACAATAATCATGGTTTCACGTGTTGCGCGAGCAACGCCGCCCAACACGCCTGAGCTGGGGCTTGGACGAATGAAAGCATTTTCATCGGTGGCCAAGCGGTCCATACGGGTTTTATCCCCTAATATAGAGCCACCTGTCCGGCCACTGGAGGGATCAACTGCCAAAACAGCCACTTTATGGTCCTGCGCCGTTAGCCAGCAACCCAGTGTCTCAATGAATGTAGATTTACCAACACCGGGCACGCCAGAAATGCCCACACGCTGGGCTTTTCCTGCGTGCGGCAATAGCTTATGCAAAAGAACTTGCGCCTGCTCTTGGTGGTCGGGCTTCCGGCTTTCAACCAGCGTAATAGCACGGCCAATTGCCGCCCTATCAGCCGCCAGAACACCCTTATAAAGCTCACTTACTGAAAATTGGGCCACTGTTTTCACCAACTTCTTGATCTTTTACTGGCTTCAGCCCTTTGCATACCCAAGCTTTTCACTAAGCTTAACAAGCAATTCTTCTGCGGCTTCCGTAATCACTGTGCCGGGTGGAAAAATTGCCTCCGCACCAGCAGCATACAAGGCATCATAGTCTTGCGGCGGAATAACACCACCAACAATCACCATTATGTCACTGCGCCCCAGTTTGTTGAGTTCGGCTTTCAATTCAGGGATAAGCGTTAAATGCCCTGCTGCCAAGGAAGAGGCACCAATGATATGCACATCATTTTCAACACCTTGGCGTGCGGCTTCTGCTGGCGTTTGGAACAAAGGCCCAATATCAACATCAAATCCTAAGTCTGCATAGCTGGATGCAACAACCTTCTGGCCTCTGTCGTGCCCATCCTGTCCCATTTTAGCAACAAGAATGCGCGGACGCCTGCCATCATTTTTCTCAAATGTATCAACAAGGGAGTGAATATGCATCACAGCAGGGTTATTTTTACCAATTTCAGACCGATATACGCCGCTCACTGCTCTAATCTCCGCTTTATGGCGGCCATATGCCTTTTCCAGTGCATCAGACATTTCACCCACAGTTGCCATTGCGCGCGCTGCATCAATGGATAGCGCCATCAAGTTACCCTCGCCTGAAAGAGCAGAAGCCGTCAAGGCCTCTAGCGCATTCTGAACGTCAACATCGTTGCGCTCTTCCTTCAGTCTACGCAGTTTTTCAAGCTGAGCAGCCCGTACAGCGCCATTGTCAACTTTCAAAA
>JAESQS010000331.1 GCA_016765035.1 Kordiimonadaceae bacterium
CGTTGGCACCGCTGCAATGGCAACGCTCGCCAAGATGGCCCAAAGCGTGCCTTCTTGCCCAATCGAAAAGGAAACAATCGCTACGATGAACACATGGGCCCAAAGAAAATATGTGAGATATTTGGAAACGGCGTTTCTAATGTCATCAAGAGCGTTCATTTTTTTTCCTACAATGGTACTCATTCGCTAATAATCAGATGATAGTATTCGTTGGGTGCTATTCATTTTAGGCCAAGGCAACTGTCATTCGCTGCACACCCATAATATCAACTGTTAAAATGCCAAACAGGTGTGGACCAGCCGCCGCTTACCAGTACATCTTTGCGCAAAGAGCGTTTCCGTTTGGTTAACAAACAGAAACAAAAACCTGGGGACGACAGCAGCAGGCGCACCCCTTCTCAAAATAAAGAAGATACCCCCCGCATAAACAGGTAAATCCAGCATATATTTAAAGCATTAAAGGGCGGCAGTCCGGCTTTGGCCTCGTACCCGCTGCACCTGCACCACGCCCAGCAACGCTGCCAAGCTCCCCAACAAAAACGTAAGCTCTATCCCGCCAACCGCTACGCGGCTACCCACCAAGCTAATGAAAACTTGTGACAGGCAGAAGCTGGATGTAAGCGCGCCCATCACAGCCCCTTGCTCCAACGTATTTTTGGTTTCCCGGCTAAGAAATGCAGGGGACGACGCGTTCATAACCGACACAGCAAACCCAATAAAGATACTCACTACAATGCCAATAGCATTAGTTGGGGCCAACAATAAAGACAGCAGCAGCACAGAGAAAATCGCCCCTGCAACCATAAGCTTGCGCCCAAGCGGTAAAAACTCAAGCCGAGGCACACCAAAAAGGGCAAAGGCAATCATAGCCGCCGTAAAAAACATATTGGTCAACGCAATTTCCGCAGGGTTCGCGGCCCAACGCTTCACCAGAAACATGGGGTAAAATTGGTAAAAAGTGTTGATGCCAACAGTTAGCAAAAAATGCGCAAGCAAAAGCTGCCGGAACATCACATGGGATTTTAACATAGCATAAATGCTAAGGCGCTTGGCTTGCTTGCCGCCCGCAACCACTTTTGCATTTGTCTCGGGCAACCAGAAAAAGGCCAGTGAAAGGGCAGTAAAGCCAAAAAAGCCAGCCGCCAAAAAAGGCACCACATTGCCAAACTGCGCCAAGTACCCACCGAGTACTGGCCCCAGCAAATACCCGCCGTACGCACCCACACTAAGCAACGCAAAGGAAGATGCTGTTGCTTCGCCCTTTTCCATATCAATCAGCATCGCACGCGCAATGCTGCCATTCGCTTCAAAAAACCCAGTAATAAGGCGGCTAAGAACAAGCTGCGGAAAATCCAAAGTCCAAATAGCGTACGCTGACCAAAGGATGCCCAGCGTCGTCAATATCAACGATCCGATAAGGACTGGTCGCCGGCCATATTGGTCAGAGAGCGAGCCCAAGGTGCCACCGCCAAAAAACAAACCAAGCGGATAAACCGCCATCACAATGCCAAGTGCAACTTCAGGCGAAAACCCGCTGCTAATGTCCCCGTTTAAAAACATAGGTGTCACCACCGGGTACGGCAGTGCAATCCCAAAAAACGCTAGGGAATATACAACAAAAACAGCAATATGGGCGCGGCTTTGCATCCCCAACACCTTCTAAAAATAGATATTTTATAAAACAAAAGCGCACCTGCAAGAACCACGTGCGCCAAAATCTGGACTGAAAAGAGATATAACTATTTAGCAACAGATTTGCGACCTTAATTTTTTCCTGCACCCCGCGCCCTACAGAAGCGCTAGTTAGCGGCACGCACTTTATAATAAAGCGCAAACCCCTTATACATTTGTGCCGCCTAAGGCTTTACATCCGCAAGCTCGGCAGCTTGAGCCGCCTTTTCTTTTTCCTTTCGGGCAGAATATATCGTCACCGCTAAAATAACTGCTGCGCCCACAAAAACCTCTGTATCTATCGCATCCCCAAAAAAGAAATATCCCAGCACGCCAGCCACAATCAATCGCAGAAAATCAATGGGCAGAACAGCACTTGCATCAGCCAAACTAAAAGCTTTGACCAAACAATATTGCGCAGCGCTAATGCCCAAGCCCATCAAGACCACCACTGGCATTTGTTGCCATCTAGGGGATGTCCAATCAAAATATGCCAAAAGAGCACTAAGGGGCAAAATTAACAAAAAGGGATACGCCACCACAGTTTGGGAACGCTCAGTCAGCGACAAGCGTTTCACGGAGAGAAAAGCCGCCGCTGTTGCTATTGTTGCGATAACAGCGCCAACCATGCCGCCAAATTCGATATCAAAACTAGGGCGCAGCACCATAATTACGCCTACAAAACCAGCCGCCAACACCAAAACACGGTGCATGGTAATGCCTTCCCCAAAAACCATCATTGCAAATAGGCTCGCAAAAATTGGTGCCGCAAACGTTATAGAAATAACAGAGGCAAGCGGGGCATGTGCCACAGCATAAAATACAGCAAACCCCCCAATGAAGGCAACGGCAGCCCGCAACCCATGCAACGCGAACTTGGTGGTTTTAAACAGGGCTGGCCCTTCACGCATAAACAACGGCAAAATCGTCATCAAACCAATAAGGTTGCGGAAGAAAAATATCGACGCTGTCGACATATCTTCCCCTAAATAGCGCACCAGCCCCCACGTCAAAGCCTGCAAAACAGAATATACCGCCATATATAAAATACCGCGCTGAACTGCGTTCGTTGGCATCAGATATTCCTTGCTAAGCTAAAACCACCCCTAAGTCGCCTCACGCAGAGATAGGCATTTTCGAGTGATAACACAAATATTGTTTGTCTATCTTTCTACTCGACCATAGCTATCAAGAACATAGGTATGGATTTAAACCCTATTCGTTTTGAGCAGGTTCAGGTCGGGCCACCCGCTAGAATACTATGCGGAATGGATGCGCCAATTGTGAGCTGAGCGTGGGCGGACCAACCTCTAGATACACCCTAGCCCTAATGGCAATCAGTCCGCAGATGGGCGTGGCGGCGTTGGACGCGTTAAAATAAACAGGGAAACACAGCTTAGTAAAATAACCTGCGACACCAAGCCTGCCTTCGGTACGTCATAGAGAAAGCTAAGGCAAAGTGACACAGAGATTAAGCTCATTGCATAGAGCTTTATGCGCAGAGCAATAGCCCCATGTTTGCGCCATTCCGCAATAGGTGGGCCAAACTTTTTATGGTTCAGCAACCAATCGTGTAAGCGATCAGACCCTTTTGAAAAGCAATAGGCTGCTAATAATAAAAAGGGCACGGTGGGTAAAAGCGGTAAAAAAGCGCCAATAACCCCAAGTGCAAGGGCCGTCCAACCAAATAGTATCCAGATATACCGCAACTACCCCTCCATTTTCTAAGTCAAAGCACCTTTTAAGAATGAGTCGCATTATGTATGCCATATCACTCACCAAGTTACAATTTAAAGAGCAAAGGTTAATGAAAAAGCAAAGGGTATGAAATAATCGGGTAGGGATGCACAACAGCGTCAAGCATACCAGAAAAATGCTGTGCAAAGCGCCACTGCCTTGCCGCAACATGCTGCACTATTATATCCACCCTCCATAGGGCAGTCGCCCCGGCGATAGACTAAACGGACATTGTCACACCTCAAATAAGGGCCCTAAAAGCAAGGCAACATCCCCCTACTACAATTTTAGGTTAATTTTTGGAGTCGTTCCACATTTTCATAAAAGACTCGGAATATTGCCAAATTAGCACAGCGTAAGAGTCCCTCCCCTTTCAATGGCTTAGGCGAAAAGAGTCTGAGCTGCTTGCTCGGTTCTTTCTAATTTGCTTCTATTCAGGCCTTGGTGGGGACCAAGAGTAAGATACTTGGTGGGGACAGCTGAGTGAGTTTCTAATACAGGGGAGTTTCATGGCAGGGTCAATTCAATTACCGCATGGTGCTGTTGCAACATGCAGGGATGTTCCTAGTGCAAATGGCTGGCTGGAAAGTGTGCTTTTTGTAAAAACATCAGTCGATGTTGCAGGCGGCAGCTCTATGGCTCAAGAATTAGCGGCGGCCATTCAGGAATATATCCGTTGCGGTGTTGCAGACCGGGTTGAAATTAACTAACCAACTGATACTGCAAGACTATTTAACAAATAAATTTTCACTCACGATAGCGACAAGCGGGCATCTTTTTGCCCGCTTTTTTTAATGTTTAAACCGGCAACCAAACCGCAAGCTTCATTTGAGCGTATCCGTTTTAGGGAATTACAGGTCAGCCCCCTCCCCGCTTACTCTTCTGACCCAACCTCCCGCTAGGATACACTATGGGTCGGTGACACATAATAAACCGGGTACGCTATAGGCCCTTCAAGACAAAGCTTCGAGCACATCGGCTATATATTTTTCCAGTTTGAAACCATCGCCGCCGGCTGGGTCATATCCGCGCCGAACCATCACAATGTTTTTGCTTGGGATAATCACTAAATATTGGCCTCTGTGACCCCGTGCTGCAATCGTATCATCAGGCAAATAAGGAAACCGGTCCTGACTATAGAGCCAAAATTGTGCTCCATATCCCGGAATAGGAATATCTCCGACTTTAACCGGAGGCTGTGGGCCTTTGGCCGCAGAAACATAGTTGGTCCAACCTTTAGGCAGAAGGCGTTCACCCTTCCAGACCCCGTCCTGCAAATACAGGATGCCAAGCCGTGCTAAATCCCTGCTTGTGGTCCACGCCTGACTGGATAAAACAAAGTCACCACTCCAGTCTGTTTCCAAGTAAGTGTCATTCATACCCAGCTTATTGAACAAAGCCCGAAGCGGGTATTCATTGAAGGCCTTTTGGTTTTTAAACGCTGTACGCAGAACTTTACCTACGAGCAAGGTATCATAATTCGCATATTTCCAACGGGTGCCCGGCTTAGCCTCCAACGCGCGCTCTGTCGCTGTATCACTCACGCGACCACCGCCCATATAGAGCCTGTCTGTGCGGGACCCAACGATATTTGTATCGAGCCCAGATGCCATATGCAGTAAATTCTCAAGCGTTATCGCCTTACGCGGGTCCATGGGGCTTTGCCAGTCGGCAATGGCGGTTGGCTTATTCACATCCAGTAACCCACCCTGTACCGCTGTCCCAATCAGCGTGGCCGTAATGCTTTTAGCAACAGACCATGTTCTCTGGCTGGTTTTATGGCTAAGACCTTCTGTATAACGTTCTGCAAGCAACGCATCTGAGCTGGCTACGAGCAAAGCGGATGTATAGGTGTCTTTACCGTACTCAGAGCTGTGCATGATTGTATCAAGCAGAGCTTGCAGTTTTGTACCGCCTGAGTTCATAGCCTGCCAAGGCTGTTCATCACTTGAAGGGGGGCGCTTCACCGCAATAGAAGGTAGATATTGCGCATCAGCTTCTGACGCACCAACAGGTAGCTGCGCGCAACCAAGGCCTGGGCGCCACTGCGCAATACGAGGGGGCATTTCTTCAGTATACTGCACGCTGACACGCTTGTTTTCGCGGTCAATCACTGCGGCTGATACTTTGTCAAAGTATGGCCGAAAAGTCGGATAAATCCCGTTAAATTCATGAGCTGTTATCTGCTCAACTGTTTTACCGGCATTAAAAGTAGCGCTACAGGTGAAAGCAGCTTTATAGCCAGCAGCATAGGCCTGCATTGTCGCCGGCGTTTTTGCGATTTGTGCATGTGCTGCCGCACTAAGCCCCACTAAAAGGCATATTCCAGATACTAATTTTATCATCAAACTCCCCTTTGGTTTACCATCAGCCTATCCTTGACAAACACAACAGATAAAACTGCCCACACCCTTATGCAAAAACAATAAGAGGTACAGAAAAATAAGAGGTCTACATAAATCATGAATAATAGACTGAGATACTCACTTCGCCGCACATGGATCGCAGCTAAACGCAAACGGCTATTCTACCCTACCACATCTGCGTAATAGGAAGATAAGGGCTAGCAACCATCATATGTTTGAGACCTCCATAAACACCCTTTTTAATTGAATTACATGTGTAATAGTTGCATCCATCTGCTTCAATAGGTTAGAAAGAAGTGTTAGCGCTATTTTAACTACAAAAATATGCTTCGATAGTGGAATTAAATAGTAATGTCGCAAAAAAAAGCTAACACCCAAACCTGTCACAATGACGCGGCAACATCGTGTATTTTCAGCGCAGGCGTACAGACCACCAAAAGAAACACCCTTACAGCCTTCGCCGTGGGGTTTATGGCTGTTTCAGCCATTTCAGCCCCCGTATATGCCTTTTCAGGCAGCGATAGCAATCCCGAAGAAAACACATACCTCGCCACCTTCTTTGACCAATACACCCCACAAAATGCAATGGATATGATCCTTCGCTTGCCGGGCTTTCGGTTCGAACAAGGCTCTAACGCACGTGGGTTTGGTGGCACTGCAGGTAATGTGCTTGTTGACGGCGCACGGCCTGTATCAAAATCAGGGGGCTTACAGTCAGCCCTGCGGCGTATCCCGGCAGCCCAAGTAGACCGCATCGAAATTATACGCGGCGGCGTTAGTGCAAGCGAAGCTGCTGGACACGCCATTGTCGCGAATATTATCCGTAAAAAAACCACTGCCAGCGGCACATGGGAACTCTTCCTGCGGCGGGCTTCTGATGGCTCCGTACGGCCTGCAGGCAAAGTTTCCCTTACCTCAAATCTATCAGGCTGGGATACGAACCTAACTGTGCGTTCCGGCTTCGACCCTAGTAACCGGTCCGCCATTATTGTCGAGCGCGACGCAGTTGGCGACTTGTTACGAACCGATAGCGAACTTTTCCCGGACCAAAACAAGTGGTTTATTGTTTCTGGCGAGGGGGCGCGCGCAGTCGCGGGCGGTAAGCTAACCCTGAATAGCCGTTTTGAAACAACATCCTATAAAGCTGAAACAACGCGCCTGGGTTTTGAAGGCCGCTTCCCGGACGACAGCCCCCATAATAACCAACTGAACCTTGATGAAAAAGATAGTGGGTTTGCTGCTGAATTTGGTATCGACTGGGCAAAAACCTATAGAAATGGCTGGAAATGGCACGCTATTGGCCTCGCCATCGCCTCAGATTATACCTATGAAAGCAACAGCTTGTTTTCAGACTTTGATGCCAACAGTCAAAGCGAAGATATATTCATTCAAGCCACTGACCAAACTGAATTTATCCTGCGGTCAACATACGGAAAAACCGGAGGGACAAAACTAAAGCCTGAATTCGGCGTGGAAGTTGCCAACAATAAAGTCGGTACTGACACCAGCTTTACTGTGGGCGGTGACACTGTCAGCCTAGATGCAGCGAGTGTTATTGTAGAAGAGTTACGGGGAGAAGCTTTTGCCTCCCTTATCTATCAGGCATCCCCAAAGCTGACGCTTAATACAGGACTAACCGGGGAAATTTCACGAATTAAAGTTTCTGGTGATGCAACGGCCAGTCAAACACTAAAGTTTATAAAGCCCAGCCTAACGGCGACATACAGATTCTCCCCCAGTCTACAACTGGCTATTGAAGCAGAACGCATTGTCGGCCAACTGAGTTTTAACAATTTTTCCGCCAGTACAGAAGCGCAGGACAATAGGCAGAATGCGGGCAACCCAAACCTGCGCCCCGAAACCAAAAGGGTTCTGTCAGCAACAATAGACTGGAAATTTAGTAAGCGCGGCACTGTTAATGTAAAGGTATTTCATGAATGGCGCAGAGATGAGCTGGAGCACATCATTTTGCCTTCCGGCAGCCAAGGCACTGGCAATGCAGGGAATGCCCGCGCGTGGGGGTTTGATGCAAAAGCAACACTGCCGCTCGACCGTCTGCTAAAGGGCGGGTTGCTCGAAGCCCGGTATATTTACAAACGCTCCAGCTTTAAGGACCCCATCATTGGCGGCAACACCCGAGCCCTCAATTGGTACGCTCCTAAATTTCTAAAGATAGATTTCCGCCACGATATCCCCAAAGCCAACGTTTCATGGGGGCTATCCTACCAAAGCTCTTTCACGGACACAGGCTTTCTGGTGAATGAAATTCAGACATTTGAAGCCAATAATCGCTATGAAGCCTTCATTGAAACCGCCCGGTTTTTTGGTGTAAAAATGACCTTTAGAGTGTTCAATTTGAATACCGGCGAATTCACCCGTTCGCGTTTCATTTTTGATGGAGACAGAGGCGGTGCCTTTAATAGCAGCATTGTTGCCAACCGCCTGCGTAAACCAGTTTTCCGCCTAGAGCTTGCAGGCACCTTCTAAGGCATCCAGCTTCATAACTGCATCATAGCAGCCCAGTGCTAGCTATATCCCCATACTTCGCAGAAGGGCGGCGGTTTAAACTCTATCCGATTTCATTGGCACCCCCACCCACTACTATTTCGGGGCAGGTTTAGATCGGATACAGTCAAGAAGTAGCTTTGCCTGCCCCCGAGCATATGCGGGTGCAGGCAGTCAAATTTTCAGGATCAGTGGGTGGTCTAAACCGTATCCGGTTTAATCAAGCCTCTCAAGCAACCGTAGAGATTATTCTGCAGCGCCTTCGGCTGGCCCTTCAGCGGCCCCTTTTGCTGCTTCTTGCGCGGCTTTTTCTTTAGCAATTTGCTCGCGGCTTTTTTTGATAATTTTCTCAAATTTACCAAAAAAACAGGTGGGCCCAAGCATGGGGTTCCCACTTTCAAACACGCGGAATGTGTCTTGAGAACAAAGCTGTCCGCCCCGCACTGTATAAGAAATTGCCCTATGAAACCCAAGGCGGTGGCATTTGCGCGGTAATGTGGTCAGATACGCTTGCTTTGGAGACACTTCAAAAATGATATTAAAATCATCCAGCACATTGCTGTGGTTCAAGCGTATCGGGTTCAAGCAATTTTTAATTTTCCCTGTGCGCTCATACTTGGCCATGGTTTTTTCAAACCGGGTTGGCTTATCGGCGTCTTTGGCAACAACATTACCAGCAACCAGCATCACTGCCGCCGTACCAAGGATCATCTGCTTAATCATAATCAGTCCCTTTCATGCCTAACGATCCCCCTGCGACCATCTTGCAAGCAAGAGGGTGCGTGCGGAAAACACAGGATCAATACCGTACAATGTAACATTACAGGAATGAACACAAGCTTAACCACATCAGCCTCACGCAGATGTGTATTAGAGACTTTTCTAAATTAGGCTCTCTCCTCACCCCTGCATAATTTTGCCGGTGGTGCTGCCTAATACGCTCTACAGTACAGCGGCTTTTGCGGCGAGCACTTCCACGGCGGCCCAGTCCCCAGCTTCAATGAGAGCCGCGGGAAGCATCCATGAACCACCAACACACATCACGTTTTTGAGGGCAAGATAGTCTGGCGCTGTGCTTTCTTTAATGCCGCCTGTAGGGCAGAATTTCAGCTCAGGCAACGGCCCACCAATTGCTTTTAGCAGGGTGCGGCCACCCACTGCTTCCGCCGGAAATAATTTCATATAAGTATAGCCCCGTTCATACAGTTTCATGGCTTCTGAGGGCGTTGCAATACCCGGCAGATAGGGCATAGGAATATCATCAGCGGCATCCAGCAACGCTTCCGTACTGCCGGGGCTAACGGCAAACTGTGCACCAGCCTCATGGGCTTCGGCAAACTGCGCTGCTGTATTTACGGTACCAACACCCACAACGCCGCCTTCAACTTCAGCACGGATTTTGCTAATGGCCTCAAGGCCGCAGTCGGTGCGCAAAGTAACTTCCAACACTTTAAGGCCACCCGCAATAAGCGCCCGAGCCATTGGCACAGCGTCTTTAATATCATTAATAACCATCACCGGCATTACGGGCGCTAGGCTTGTTATTCCGGCTAAGTGGCTATTTTTATGTGTCATGATCATCCCTAAAAAATACACTGGCGCCTTCTTCGGCAGGGCCAACAGTTTGGCGAAAATTCGTGAATAGCTCGCGGCCCAAACCAAGCTCATTATGGCTTAGATCTTCCGTGGCATATTTTCGGCTTTGCAGCGCGGCATCCTCCACAAGGAGCTTGAGAGAGCCTGCAACAGCATCCAGCTCAATCATGTCGCCTTCTTGGACCAAGCCAATAGGGCCTTGGTCCAAGGCTTCAGGGCTTAGGTGAATGGCAGCAGGCACTTTACCAGAGGCACCCGACATGCGACCATCGGTAATCAGCGCTACTTTGAAGCCTTTGTCCTGCAACACACCAAGGCTTGGTGTTAATTTATGCAGCTCAGGCATACCGCAGGCTTTAGGCCCTTGAAAACGCATAACCGCAACAAAGTCCTGATCAAGATCCCCAGCTTTAAACGCATCTGTTAAAGCATCTTGCGTATGGAAAATTTTGGCCGGGGCTTTTACATATCTGTGCGCGTCTTTCACCGCAGAGATTTTAATAACTGCATTGCCCAAATTGCCTTTCAGCACTTTCAGCCCGCCATCAGCACTGAAGGGGGTTGCTGTGGGCCGCAGCACATTTTCATCAAGGCTGGTAGCTGATCCCGCTTTCCACACAATCTCACCATCCTCAAGGAATGGTTCTTTGGTGTAGGCCAACAAGCCTTCCTCGCCGCCCATGGCGGTTTTCACATCCGCATGTAAATAACCGCCTTCTAGCAATTGCGAAATAAGGAAGGTCATGCCCCCCGCCGCATGAAAATGGTTTACGTCGGCAAGGCCGTTCGGGTAAATGCGTGTCAGCAGCGGCACCACCGCAGACAAATCATGCATATCCTGCCACGTTATGTGTATACCAGCCGCACGCGCAATCGCCACCAGATGCAGCGTTAAGTTGGTAGAGCCACCGGTTGCCAGCAAGCCAACCATACCGTTCACCAGCGTTTTTTCACTGATCACATGACCAAGCGGCGTGAAATTATCTGGCTGCGTAATAGCCTGCATTTGTTTGACCGCAGCAGCCGTCATTGCAGTACGCATGTCTGTACCCGGATTAATAAAGCTACTGCCCGGCAATTGCAGCCCCATGATTTCCATCAGCATCTGGTTGCTGTTGGCCGTACCATAGAATGTGCAAGTACCCGCGCTGTGGTAGGATTTGCTTTCTGTTTCCAGCAGCTCCTTACGGCCAATTTTTCCTTGGGCATATAACTGGCGAATTCGGGCTTTTTCATCGTTTGGCAAACCCGACGGCATCGGTCCAGCCGGCACAAAAACCCCCGGCAAATGCCCAAAGCGCAAAGCACCCACCATCAAGCCCGGTACAATTTTATCGCAAATACCCAAATAGAAGGCACCGTCAAACATGTCATGGCTCAGGGCCACTGCTGTCGCCATGGCAATAACATCCCGGCTGAACAGACTTAGCTCCATGCCAATCTGCCCTTGGGTTACTCCGTCACACATGGCAGGCACACCGCCTGCCACCTGCGCAACCGAGCCAAGGGCCGTCGCTGCTTCCTTAATTTTGTCCGGGTAGGTGGCGTAAGGCGCGTGTGCCGACAGCATATCGTTGTAGGCCGTCACAATACCAAAATTGCGGGCATCCTCGCCTGACAAAGCGCTTTTATCATGGGCATCACAAGCCGCAAAAGCATGGGCCAAATTTCCGCAGGCAAGCTTTGACCGCACGGCGCGGTCATCGCCCCTGTCCAGCGTCTGTGCCAAATGGCTTAAATAGGCCTGACGGCTATTATGGCTGCGGGCGGTGATGCGGTCAGTGATTTGTTGTATTCTGGCTAAAACCACGGGTTTACTCCGCCCAATATAGGGTTACGGGCACTGTGTCCTGATGCAAAATATGGCTAACAGGTAGCACATCGGTTTTTTCCTTCAGAGCCTCAGCAAAAACTGCCGATTTTTCTGCCCCATACATGAAAAGGAAAATCTGTTTGGCCTGCAACAGGTTGGATAATGTCATCGAGATACGCTGTACATCTTCACCGTCCCGCCTAATGGGGTGGCAGGCGCAGGAATTTGCAGGGTCCAAGGCAGCGGGCGTATCTTTCGATGTTGGAAAAAGTGAGGCTGTGTGGCCATCTGTTCCCATACCCAGCAGTACAATATCATAAGGTTTTGGCAGCACTGCATTTTGCTGCTCAGTCGCAGCACACCCCTCGGCTGGCGTTGGAAAATCAGATTTCAAGCCAACCAGATTGGTGTTGCTGGCTTTGTTTTGAACCAGCGTTTCATTTACCAGCCGCTCATTACTGTCAGCATGGTCTGGGGCAACCCAGCGCTCATCCGTTAAGCCAAACCATATATTTTCCCACTCTAAATCCGCCTGCGACATTTGCTGGTAAAGCACGCCGGGCGTGGTGCCGCCAGATAAAAGCATTGATGCCTTGCCCTGCTCACGAACAGCCCCCGCAAGTGTGCCTGTTACAGTAGCCAAAAGCTCCGCAAGCAGCTCTTGCCTGCTATCAAACCGGTGTTCTGCAATCTGTGGCATTAGGCAGCCCCTTTCACATCTGACCACGCATGAGAGGGGTGCTCTAACAAGGCATCCGCTGCGCCGGGGCCTTTGCCCCCGGCTGAGTAATTTTGCATGGGCAATTCAGCTTCAGCCCACGCAGCACGCACACCATCAATCCATTTCCATGCAGCGAAAATTTCATCGTCACGCACAAAATATGTCTGGTTGCCTTTAATCACATCAATAAGTAATTTTTCATAAGCAGAAGGAAAGCGGTATTCCCCTGCACTATCGGCTTTAATATCTTCTGGTAGGCTTTCCCCCAAGTCCATTTCCTGCCGGTGCGGAATAAGCCCCGGTCCATCGCTCATAACCTGCTTCATAAACATATTAAGCGTGATACCAAGGTTAGGCTGCACTTCAATAACCAGCGTATTATGCTGCTCGGTTTCAAACAGGTTTCTAAGCACTGGTTTAAAGCGCACAATCACCTGTGCATACCGCGAGGGCAAGCGCTTACCTGTGCGCACATAAAAAGGCACACCCTGCCAGCGGTCTGTATTAATTTTAAGCTTAAGGGCCACATATGTCTCGCCGGTGCCGTCCAGCACTTTACCCGACCTCATCACTTCCGACAGGTAACTAGGCACCTTCTCGCCGTCCAGTTCACCAACACCATATTGGCCGCGCACCACATGCTCTGCCACATTATCAGCGGTGATGGGTTGTAGCGCTTTCAGCACCCGCACCTTTTCATCGCGGATATCATCCGGGTCAATGCTTAAGGGCGTGTTCATGGCAATACAGCACACCAATTGCAGCAGGTGGCTTTGCACCATATCGCGCAACACGCCCGTGCGGTCCAGATATTCTGCGCGCCCTTCAAGGCCCACTGTTTCCGCAACAGTAATTTCAACGCTTTGAATATGGTCCCGGTTCCAGGTTGCTTCAATCAAGCGGTTACTAAACCTAAGCGCAAACAAGTTTTGCACTGCTTCTTTACCCAAATAATGATCAATGCGGTAAATCTGCGTTTCAGGGAAGGTGCTAGACAGCACCTTGTTCAAGGACTTCGCACTTTCCAAGCTTTCACCCAGTGGTTTTTCCACCACTAACCTGCTGTAAGTTGGGTTTAAGTCCTGCGCCTTCAATTGCTCGCACACCGGCTGAAACAGCGCTGGCGGCACAGAAAGATAATAAACAATTTCGCGGCCAAAGTCAGCGGTACGATCTTCTGGCAACCCCAGAAAATCCACCAATTTTTGCCATGAAGTAGTATCGCCCAAATCAATATCTTGATAGAGCAAATGCTGCCTGAACTGCTTCCAGACCTTTTCATCAAAAACACCCGTTAGAAGCGCCTGTAATTTGTCTTTCACCAAATCCAGAAAGACTTCATGCTCATATTTAGTGCGAGACACACACAATATACGGCTGCCTTTAGGCACGTGACCATCCCGTGTGGCATAATAAAGTGCTGGCAATAACTTACGGAGGGATAAATCCCCCGCCCCGCCAAAAATAACTATATCGAGTGGCTTCATGATGTTTGCTCTGCCCGTACTTTTTTATAATGATTAATCAAGCCCATGGTGGAACTATCCTGCTGAGCTACTTTTCCATTTTTTTCCAGCTGGGGTAGAATATGGCCTGCCAATTCCTTACCCAGCTCAACCCCCCATTGGTCAAAAGAACACACCCGCCAGATAACACCTTGGACAAATATTTTATGCTCATATAGCGCCAGTAAACTACCCAGCGAAAAAGCATCGATGGTTTCCAGCAAGATGCTGTTGGTTGGCCGACTACCCTGATGCACCTTGTGGCACACTAGGTTATCAATATAGTCTTTGGTTTTACCTTTGGCGCGCAGTTCCTCGCGCACTTGCTCTTCATCAATACCATTCATCAACGCTTGGGTTTGCGCGAAGAAGTTTGCCATCAAATATTCATGGTGGCCCTTCACTGTTGTAGAGCTTTCCACAGCGCCGATAAAATCAGCAGGGACAATATTTTGCCCCTGATGCAGATACTGATAAAAAGCGTGCTGGCCGTTAATGCCTAGCTGCCCCCAGATAATAGACCCCGTTCTGTGCGGCACAGCATTGCCATCCCAATCAACGGACTTGCCGTTGCTTTCCATATCTGCCTGCTGCAAGTAGGCTGAAAACATATGGAGCGACTGGTTATAAGGCAAAATGGCCTGCGCTTGAGCACCCATAAAGTTACTATTCCAAATGCCCACAAGCGCCTGAATGACAGGCATGTTTTTCTCAAGCGGTGCGGTAAGAAAATGCTCATCCATAGCCCGTGCGCCAGCAAGCAACTCTTCAAACTTCTCATAGCCAAGCGTTAGCGCAATCGGCAGGCCAATAGCCGACCACAGCGAAAAGCGCCCACCAACCCAGTCCCACAATTCAAAAATATTTTCTTCAGGCAGCCCAAAGTCAATGGCGTTTTGGGGGTTGGCCGTCACCGCAACAAAATGCTCCGGCACCACCGTTTCATCAAAGGATGATGCCAGCAGCCAGTTACGGGCAGTTTTTGCATTTGTCAGAGTTTCGCGGGTCGTAAAGGTTTTTGACGACACCACAAACAGCACTTCTTCCGGGTTTAAGGGGCGCAACACCTGCGCAATCTGCATACTATCCACATTGGATACATAGTGTACTTGCAGCTTGTCATCGCTAAATTTGCTCAGGGCTTCTGTCACCATTTGCGGGCCAAGGTTAGACCCGCCAATGCCAATATTTACAATGTGGGTTATGCGCTTGCCAGAATAACCGCGCCAGCCACCGCTCCGCACTGCTTCTACAAACACCTTCATCTTGCGCAGCTCTTCGCTGACAAGGTTCATGACATTTTTGCCGTTTACATAAATAGGGTTATCAGGCGTGTTCCGCAGCGCCACATGCAACACGGGGCGATCTTCGGTCATATTTATATGGCCGCCCGAGAACATGCGCTCTCGCCATTCCGACACCCCAACTTCATGCGCCAAAGCAAACAGGCCGCCCATCACTTCATCCGTGATGAGGTTTTTACTATAATCAAATAAGATAGGGCCAACATGTAAAGAGTATTTATCAAAGCGCTTTTTATCGTCAGCAAATAATTGCTTCAAAGGCTGGTCTTTACCCTTTTCTGCGCATTGCTCTAAGAAATCCCAGCTTTTTTGACGTTTGCTCATAGTTTTTGCTCTCACACTGCGGCCCTAGGACTATGACACGGGCACGGCAACCAATTGGAATGTTATCAACCGATACTACGACCAATTGATACTATACCCAACCGCCATGAAAACAAAAAAAGAGGGAGAGAGTACGTTGCAACCCCCTCCCTAATTAAGTTTAGGACAAAACTGACCATAGAGCATTTTTTATCGCTTGAAATGACAACGATGTCAATATAAAATGACACCGTTGTCACAAAGAATGCTCAACACTCTTGAAAATTATGTCCCTGCTTCGTAAAAGTAAGCGCCTTGCAGTGAATGCTACCAGCAACAAAACCACAAATGGTGCCTGATGAAAAAAATAACAATCCATGACGTTGCTGAACTGGCCGGTGTTTCCATTAAAACTGTGTCTCGTGTTGTTAACAATGAGGCATCTGTCAGCACCAACACCAAAAGCAAAGTCAACGCTGCGGTTAAGGAGCTAAACTACAAGCCCAATGTCTCAGCCAGAAATTTGCGCGGCTCCCAAACATTTATTTTTGGGATGCTGTACGATAATACCAACGCCTATTTCGTGATGGACATGCAAAACGGGCTGCTGTCTGAGTGTCTGGACCAAAATTATGAGCTATTAATCCGGCCTTGCAACAGCCGCGCCCCTGATATCGTCAAGCAAGTCAGTGATTTGATCCATCATTCGCGCCTTGCCGGGCTTATTCTTACCTCCCCCTTGGCCGACAACCCCGACATTATCGACTACTTGCGGGAAATTGGGCTGCCTTATATGCGCATCACATCCGGCAAGGCTGCCATTGGCACCTGCGAAGACGGTATATTTGTGGACGATGACAGCGCCTCCATGCATATCACCAACCATTTACTGACATTAGGCCACACAAAAATTGCCTATGTCGCGGGTGATATCGCCCACCAAGCAACCACCAACCGCCTCGACGGCTATATTAAGGGCTTGAATAAAGCAGGCATTGCGGTGGACGAAGCGCTTATCCTCAAAGGGGAATATTCTTTTGATTTTGGCGTTGAGGGTTTCAAGCAACTCTTGAAATTACCCAGCCTGCCAACAGCCGTCCTTGCCGGTAACGACGAAATTGCCGCAGGTATTTTATATTGCGCACGCTTGCACAACATTTCTGTACCAGAGGATTTAGCCATTGCTGGCTTCGAGAACAGTCCCTTTTCCCGGCAAACATGGCCAAAGCTAACCACAGCCTCCCAGCCCAATACAGAGATTGCCCGCCGCGCAGCCCAACTGCTTATTAAAATGTGCCGGCCTGATACCACCGGCGAGCATGACATCAGCCAGCATTGTTTCATTCCTGAATTGGTCGTGCGCGGCTCTACCCAAAAAGGCGCATAGCCCAAAAGGGGTTTCTGCCCCAAACAACCACCACATACTTCACCCAGCAACAGTAGGCGGATCTGTAACTCACTAAAACGGATACGCTCTAGCAATCCAAACGTGTAGACGCTAAGAAGCTTCATACAATCATTGGGGAGTGATTAACGAAAGCCGGGGCCAAATCGTGCTTTCACGTCTTTTCCCAATATAATCATGTGTCCTGTCAGGCACTTAATAAAGGTGAGACGATGAAAGTGAACCCTGCCCGGGTTTGCCAGTGGTTTTCGGTTGCCCTGCATTCAGCAGCGCGCCCAGAAAAAGCTCGGCTAAAGTACCCCCATATTCTACACAAAATAAGTATCAGCCTTTTTATAGGTCTATCCGCAGTAACATCCCCTGTTACAGCCGAAGAAACAGCCAAAGAAACAGCTGTAACGTTTGGGTTAGACTATACGTCTGAAGTCTGGACAGTGGCCTCTGGCGGCATAAAAAAAGGCCAGCGGTATCTGGACAATATAAACGCCAGCATCAGCAAAGGCTGGGCAAATGGCACAAACGTTTATGTATCTGGGCTTTATAATAACGGCCATTCCTTGTCCGGCGACCTAGTGGGGGACGCACAGGTTATTAGTAACATTGAAGCCCCAGTTAAAGCTGCCCGCCTTTATGAAGCATGGGTAGAACACCCCTTCGGGCAAACAGGCATCAATGTCAAAGTGGGCCTCTTAGATGTGAACACAGAATTTGATGTCCTTGAGGCAGCAGGCCTGTTTTTGGGCAGCGCACACGGCATCGGCACAGACATTGGCCAATCAGGCGAAAACGGCCCTGCCATTTTTCCTGTTACGGCTCTTGGCGCACGACTGCAACTCCCCCTAGCGGAAAAGCTAACCCTGCGCGCTGCATTGCTAGACGGTGCACCCGGCGATCCAAACCACCCAAAGCGCACAGCTATTAAGCTGGGCGGCGGGGACGGGGCTTTCCTTATTGGGGAATTGGACTATGCCCTACCAGCAGGAAAAATTATTGCTGGCCTTTGGCGTTATACTGCTAGCTCAGAAGCATGGGCAGGTGCCGCCACGCAAAAAAATGCAGGGGCCTATGTACGTGCTGAACATAAAATCGCAGGCCCGTCAGCAACAGACAAAGGGCTTTATGCTTTTGCCCGCCTTGGCTTTGCAGATGCTGACATCAATGTTTTCAGCAGCTTCTATAGCTTGGGGCTGCAATATATTGGCCTGTTCACTGACGATGCAAAAGATATGCTGGGCTTGGCTGTTGCAACTGCCACCACCTCCAAAGAGTACCGGCAAGTAACAATTGGTGCCCCCAAGCGCGAAACTGCCCTTGAGCTAACCTATAAGATAGAAGCCACCCCTTGGCTTTCCCTCCAGCCCGATGTGCAATATATTATCAACCCGCTGGAAGGCGTTAAAAACACGCTGACAATTGGCCTGCGTGCTATCTTCACTTTGCAGTAAGAAACTCTGGGGCAGTAAGAAACCCTGGGGCAATAAGAAAACCCTGGGGCGTATCTGTCTTTATTAGTACCATCACCGGCCCACTCCCCGCTTACTCTCTGGCCCAACCACCCGCTAGGATA
>JAESQS010000332.1 GCA_016765035.1 Kordiimonadaceae bacterium
GGCCGTTGGCCAAATTGCAGATCTATTATCATCCAGAGTTTTAGTTACCGGGTAAATTATCTAATTCAGTTTAGATGCCAACTTGCTGCGTGGTAACCAGACAAATTAACCAGTGAATGGAGTCTTTGCGCGGTGTGATTACATACCTGTTGGAGGTCCGCAAGATTGAAAAAATGACCATGCTACCCGGGCCTGCAATGACCATATGCTCAAAACTATCAGGAAGCTTGGTTTTTGCGGGGAGGGCAAGTTGCAAAATCATGGCACGCCACGGTGAAGGCCGGACTGACATTATTCAAATTGGCCTTTTCAAAGGTGGTCTTGTTGAGGAGTTAAAATGAAAATTACCAATGTTACGCCAGAAATTGATATTCATGACTATCAGTATCGTCCGCCGCGCTATGTGTGCGAGTTGGATGGGAAAATTATTAAATTTGTCACGTCGACCGAGAATGCCAAATTGCGGGCAGAAACCATCATGTCCAGCGAGCCGGAGACCATTGACTGGATCAATAGTTTTACTGAGGGCGAAATATTATATGACATTGGTGCCAATGTTGGCAGTTACAGCCTTTATGCGGCCATTATGAAAGATGTGAATGTTGTTGCCTTTGAACCGGAAGCCCATACCTTTGCCCTTTTGAATTACAATATTTTCCTTAATGCGGTGAGCGATAAGCTGACAGCGTATAATATTGCAATTTCTGATGAAGAGGCGATGACAAATCTGTATCTGAATTTCTTTGGGGCGGGGACGTCTTGCTCGTCAGTGTCAGAACCCGTTAGTAATTATGATGCTTTTAACGAAAAGGGGTTAGAAACATTAGAGCCTAAGTATGTGCAGGGTGTTTTTAGCGCGTCGCTGGATCACCTCGTGTATGACAAGGGCCTGACTGCGCCCCATCATATAAAAATTGATGTGGACGGGTTTGAACATAAAGTGATTGCGGGCGCTGACCGCCTTCTAAAATCGGGGACAGTGAAGACGCTGTTGGTAGAAATTAATAAATTTATGCAAGAGCATAGAGATATTGTGAGCCGCCTGACAGCAGAAGGCTATGAAGTGCAGGATATTGGCACGGCAAACTTAATTTTCAGGCGATCCGTAAAGCCATAGAAACCGGAACAATTTTTGCTTTGTATGACGTGCGCTTTTAAAAAAAGGCCTAGGACTATGAACGATAAGGCCCATAAGCGCTTTTGAAAAAAGTATGAGTATTTACCATAAGGAGGCATCATTGCTTCATTCTTCAGGCCGTAACATTGATACATTATGTGTCTCGCCCGGTGTGAGTATCTGGCAAGCCGTTGAGGCGTTGGACCATGGTTGCTGTAAAACGGTTTTTGTCGTTGATCGGGAGCATAAATTGCTTGGTTTGGTAGCTGACCCAGATATTAGGCAAGCTCTGTTACAGGGTCAAAATTTTGATGCGCCGGTGCGTACTATCATGAACAAGGAACCCCTTATTTTGCCTGTAGGGGTAACAGAGGCTGTGGCCCACCGATTTATAATGCAGCATAAACGGGATGCTGTGCCTGTGCTGAATGAAGCGGGGAAATTGGTGGATGTAATGACCCTTGCGGCCTTAATCGAGCCCCCTGTTTTTGAAAATGAAATTATACTGATGGCAGGAGGAGAAGGCACACGTTTGTTGCCGCTCACTCAGTCTTTGCCCAAGCCATTGGTGGAAGTTGGGTCCAAACCTATGCTGGAGATATTGATTGAAAACCTTGCAGAGCAAGGGTTTCGTAATATCACATTGGCGCTGAACTATATGGGCGACATGATCCAGGATTTCTTTGGTGACGGCGAAAAATGGGGGGTTAACATCCGGTATTTGCGGGAAGAAAAACCGCTGGGTACGGCGGGTGCCTTATCGTTGCTTGACCTGTCGCTCTGGGGGCCGGGCAATGAACTACCTATCGTGACAATGAACTGTGATGTGCTGACGAAAGTGGATTTTCAAAGTTTAATTGATCAACATATTGCTGCTAAATGTGAGAGTACAGTGTGTGTTTCCCGGCAGGAAATACAAGTGCCATATGGTGTCGTGGAGCATGAAGACCTTGTGTTACAGAATATTGTAGAAAAACCAGTGTGGAATTATTTTGTGAATGCAGGTGTTTATGTGTTTGAGCCTGAAGCGCTGCAGCTTTTAAAAAGGGGGGAAGCGCTTGATATGCCAGATTTTATCCACCGCATTAAAAGCAAGCTAGGGAAAGTTTCAGTCTTTCCTATTCACGAATATTGGCTTGATATTGGCACACACAGTAATTTGGAACAGGCGCAAAAAGAATATAAAAGATATTTCTCTAAAGCCTGATATTGCCTCTGTTAAAGATATAGCTTTTTGCCGCCGCGCAGCCTGAAAGGTGCCCACTTGCCTATTTTGGTTGCTCGGACAATGCGGGCAACTTCTGCATCATCGGCAGTGTCAGGGATCTGGTATAAAGCCTCCAGTTCCGACATTGTGCGCACTTTACCAGCCCAGCATTCACTTGACGCCTGTTGGATGAGGCGCTGTACACCGGCAGGCCCGCCCAGTGTGACGCTGTCAATAACAGCTTTGGCCTGAAACACGCTGTACTCATAGGTTTTTGTTAATACTGTTTGGAGAGTGTCGCTTGTGGAAATGGGAAACCTGCGTACGTTTAAAATGCTGCCGCTGTCTATTTTTTTTGTCATTAAATGGGCTGTTGTGCCGTAGGTTTCTGTTCGTTCATACAATGCCCAATTCACACAACCAGTACCGCGATAGTTTGGGGGTGCAGGGTGAAAATTAATAGCTGCTACGGAGGCTTGCGCCAGTAGTTTTTCACTCAGAATAAAGTGAGATCGAAAGCAGAAGATATACTCTCCACGCCAGTTATTGATCTCTGCCGGAAGTTTTGAACCATGCCCGTCCGCATAGATTGCGACTATGTTGCTATCCAAGGTATTTAAGTGTGCCAGAATTTTTTCACTAAAGGGGTCTTCGGTGCGGCCCATGAAAAGGATGTTTTTTTTCATCATCTATTTGACCTCGTTCGCTCTTACAACTCAGAATCTAGAATTTAACCATGGGCATAAACTGTCAACTAGAAATTTCCAAGTGTGGCTGTGCGGTAACCGTTTTGCGGTAAGAAAAAACCAAAAAGGCGGTTTGGCTGGCACATGGTTTGCAATTGAAAACGGTGGAAATATATAGCTTGGCGCAGATAATTGGAACTGATAGGTACGTATTTGTTCCGGATGTGGATCAGTTTTTAAAACTATACAAAAAGTGATTTTGTGATGAATGATAAAAGTAAAGATAAGTTTTTGGGGCGTTTTTTAGAAAATAGAATCAATCTTTATGAGGAAGCTAGCCTAGATACACCTGGTGCTAAAATGAGCTTAATTTCAACCATTCCAAGGTCAGGTACGTGGAGCCATCATTATTTTTGGTCGGTCTATGATGCCTTAGCGGCAGGCTTGTCAGGTTATGACCCTTTCCCTAATTTTTATGTTCCTAAGTCTCTTAACACTGATATTTTTGGTGTTACCCATTTTTTCTGCCCGGGCTGGCAAGAAGTACTTCCGGATCAGTTAGTATCAAAACTACAGAATAGTCTGTTTCCAGGGTTGAGGGGCGTAGATTGGGCGTCTCCTGAGCTCGAAAAACGATTTGGGGATGTTGCAAAACCACACCGCAACCCGAATTGCCGCATAGTGTTAGTTTATAGAAATCCGTTGGATCAACTAGCCAGCTACTTTAGGCAAGTTTGGAATGCGCAGTCGAAAAAGGAAGTTGGTTTGAACGCAAGTGATCGCTTGTTGCCCTTTCTGGTAAAGGCGGATGAATCTCGGGTGTATTTTGATACAATGAAAGACTTCCTTAGAGGGGGTGCTCTTAATTCCTACTGCATTTTTCTTAAAATTTATTTAGAGATGGCGAAGAAGTTGCCCGGACAAATTCATCTAGAACCATATGAGCGCATTGTTGATAATCGTGAGCTGGGTTTTAAGACGATTCATGATTTTTTTGATCTTTCTAAAACATTCAACCCTGATACTTTTGGCAAGGCTTTGAAATTAACAGAGAAAGAAAGCCTTTCTAACTTTGAAAGGTCGTTAGGTCACTCTATTAATTATGAGGAACGGATACATGCTGACCGGCCCAAGAATGAAATAACTAAACATATCTATTCGACGGGTAGGGAAGAGTGGCGGCATGTTTTTGACCGTAAGGATATTGATTATACCATTGAGATATTGGATTCTTATGGAATTGATGCGGCCCTTTTTCAGTTTTAGCCGGACATATTCGTGAATTAAACCTGAAAAGTTGGATATATGTGCTCTGATATTTTGCAAAAATATAGTAGCTCTTCGCCTCTTATCAGCATGATAGGCTTTGGCCGGAATGATGGGTATAGCCCGCATTATATGGACCGGGTGCGGGCAAGCCTGTTGCACACACAAAAGCTTGCTGAAAAGCATGGATTGCCTATCGAGATTATACTGGTGGAATGGAACCCGGTTGAAGGGGACAAGCTGTTTGTGGAAGAACTGGACGATGTACACTCCAGCAAATTCACAACAATTCGTATCATCACTGTGCCAGCTAAATACCATAAAGGCTTTAGGGGCGCAGATGAAAAAGGCATTCACCTTTTAAAGGCGTTGAATGTCGGCCTGCGGCGTGCGCGCGGGCAGTTTGTAACACCCATTTCTACAGATGTTTTTTTCACGGATGAGGTGTTTGAAGAACTAGCGGCAAACCCTCTTGATAAAGATACTGTTTACCGATTGGACCGGTGGGATTTCAAGGCGGATAAAGAAGATATTATGCGCATTGCCACGCAGCCCTTGGAGGCGCTGCTGTCACTGGTGGACCCGCATGTTGTGCAGCATCATGCACCACTGGATGAAAGCGCTGTGAAGTTTTTCGGTATGAAACCATTGCACACAAACGCATCAGGGGATTTCCTGCTTTTTAGCCGAGAGCGGTGGCAGAAATTGTGCGGCTATGATGAAACCAGCGATGCAGCTTGCCTGGACGGCGATAGCCTGATGCTCCATGCCGTTGTTATTGATGGTGCCACGGAAAAGCGGTTAAGTGATAAAGCGCGCGTCTATAAGCCCGTACACGGTATGATGACAGGCCGAAAAGTGTCCTCTACAGAAAAACCTTGGCAAGTGGCCATGGAGCGGTTTTTGTGGCGGCGGGGCATGTCTCAAGTGGCGCATAAATGGCTACGCGGTATTTTCAATTATCCCAAGCGGCAGGTGAATGGCTTGAAGGGGAACTTTGCATCGCTCGAACGAAATTATGTGCTGCCGATCTATTTATGGACTTTGTTTCCGAGCACCGTGAAAGTTGGCCCTAAAAAATGGGGTCTGCCCGGCGCTGATGTAACGGAACATACTTTATAAGTTAGAGAGTAAGTGGGGTGTGGGTGGCGCTGGTTTTTAAATTATTATAAGGCATTTGGGTCCACATGCTCGCGCCACCAGCTCAGTGTTTGTTTGATACCGTCATCTAGCTTGATTTTGGGTTTCCAGCCTAGTTCCTGCTCTGCCCGGCGGCAATTTAACACAAGGCTGTAGGGGATGGTTGGCTGCGCGAGGTCATGTTTTATCGTTAGTTGTTTGCCTGAGTGTGCGATGATCTTTTCAACAAGCGCCTGCACACTGATAGCTTCCCCCAAACCACAATTATAAAGCTGATATTGTGGCTCTTGCTTCGTGAGGGCAAGTTCCACAAACCGGACCAAATCATCAACATGCAGCAAGTCGCGCTTTTCTTCACCTGTGCCCCACAGAGTGACAAACTTTTCAGCCAACATAGTCTTGCTGATAGAGGCGCCAAAAACATGGCTGCGCTCTAGGTCGAATTTATCGTGGGGACCATAGATGTTGGAGTGGCGAATAACTGTATGTTTGGTGCGCCCAAGGCCTGCATAAAATTTGCACATGCGCTCGATATAATATTTGGTCCAGCCTGCACCAAAATATTTATTTTCAATGTCACCCGTAAAATCACCTTCACACACTGGCCGCCCAAGTTGGGGGTACATTATAGAGCAACTGAAAAAGACAAAATGGCCGACATGGGCCTCGTGTGCCGCGCGAAGGAGCAAAGAATTCATCACGGCATTGTCAGTGACATGCAGGAAAGGTTCCGTAACAATATCTTTTGCGCCAGACGTGGTGGCGGCCGCTTGGATGATAATATTTTTGTCTGCCATAAGGGGCGTAATTTCAGCAGCGTTTAGCAAGTCTGCCTGCACCCACGTAACATTTGGGGGCGTATCAAACGGCGGGCGTTTGTGCCAGATCGCGGTGACATCATAGGCAGGGTTTGCCGCATAGTGATTAACCAAGTTGCGCCCAATGAAACCCGTAGCCCCGCAGATTAGAATTTTAGTTTTTGGCGCTGCCATATTATACGCCATTTCCAGTAAGGCCACTTTTGGCTGATTTAGCCCAAACCTGTTCGTAAAATTCGGAATATCTTTGCGGCATGTTCAGCAGTAC
>JAESQS010000333.1 GCA_016765035.1 Kordiimonadaceae bacterium
CACACCAGCTTGCAAAGAAATTCACCATCAATGGTTTGCCGGTTTTCAACGATTGCTGGGTAATAAGCGCACCGCCATTCAGCGCAGGCAAGCTAAACTCCGGCACAGGCTTGCCAATAAGCACACTTTTAATTTCTTTTGGGTTTCTATCCCCGCCCAGCATCAAGGCAAACAACGTCACCAACACAACAATCACGAGAAGCGGAATAAAACGTGCAAACCCGGTCATGCGCCTGCCCCCTCTTCAACTGTTGCAGCCTTCGTATTACGAGCTACTGTACGCCGCCCTTTTGGAGCGCCAATGCGCTGCCGCCGATCACTCAGGGAAATCATTCCCCCTATCACCATGAAAATAGCGCCCAACCATAAGCCCGATATCAACGGCTTATAATACAGCCGCACAGACCAACGCCCACCGCCTGCTGCCTCACCAATAACCACATATAAATCCCCCCGTAAAAGCGGATGAATAGCCGCTTCGGTCGTATTCATTTGCGGGTTAGTATAAACACGGTCCTCTGGGCTTAGGTCAGCAATGAAGTTGCCGGCTTCCGTTACTCTAAAACTTCCGCGTACAGCCGTGTAATTTGGTCCAGCGATAGGTTCTATACCCCTGAATTCATACTGAAAATCGCCAACGGTCACTTTATCCCCAATGGCCATGACCTGTAATTTTTCCAGTGTCCAAGCTTCACTGACTGTAATACCAAGAAGCATCACAGCGACACCCAGATGGGCAAAACTCATGCCCCACATGGCGCGGGGCAGTGCCTTAGCCCGGCGAAAAGCCGCACCCGGATTTTTAAACAGTTGCAGTCGTACAGCTATTTCCAACAGGACCGCAGAGATTAACCAAAAGGCGAGGCCCAGACCCAGCGCTGTCATCACATACCCGCTAGTATATTCCCAAACCACAGCGCCCATAACCACACCCGCCACAATAAGCGCCGGGAGCAGTATTTGCGTTGCACGCCCAATGCGCCCCCGCTTCCAAGCCATCAAAGGGCCAAAGCCAAGCGCCACAATCAACGGGCTCATCAGTACAGTGCCTGCATATTCAAAAAAGGGCGGGCCAACGGTGATCTGCCCACCGCCAGTTGCTTCAAGCACCAATGGGTATAATGTGCCAACCAGCACAACAGCGGCGAAAGTTGCCAACAATATATTATTCAGCACAAGGGCGCTTTCCCGGCTAACAAGCCCAAAAAGCCCGCTGGGCGCAAGCTTCGGCGCACGCCATGCAAAAAGCGCAAGCGAGCCCCCTATTACCAGAGCTAAAAACGCCAATATAAACATGCCCCGCGAGGGGTCAGAGGCAAAGGCATGGACAGATGTTAAAACGCCTGAACGCGCCAAAAAGGTGCCAAGGAGACTAAATGAAAAGGCAACGATAGAAAGGAGGATAGTCCAACTTTTTAAAGCGTCGCGTTTTTCAACAACAACAGCAGAGTGCAACAAGGCTGTTGCAATCAACCAAGGCATAAAGCTTGCGTTTTCAACGGGGTCCCAAAACCACCAGCCACCCCAACCAAGCTCATAATAGGCCCACCAGGAACCCAGCACGATGCCCGCTGTTAAGAAAATCCAAGCAGTCAGTGTCCAAGGCCGTACCCAACGCGCCCAAAGCGGCGTTACCTCGCCTTCAATAAGGGCGGCAACTGCGAATGAAAAGGCAATGCTAAGCCCCACGTAGCCGATGTAAAGAAGCGGAGGATGAAACGCCAGCCCCGGGTCCTGCAATAAGGGGTTTAGGCCCGTGCCTTCAATGGGAGAAGGGTCAAGCCGCAAAAACGGGTTACTGGTCAGCAAAATAAACAGCAGAAAACCAACCGCAAGGCTGCTTTGCACCGCCAACACACGTGACCGAAACCTGAGCGGCAATTCCTTGCCACGCCACGCCACCGCCGCCGCGAATAGAGTTAGTATCAGCACCCATAAAACCAAGGAGCCTTCATGGTTTCCCCATGCGCCTGCTATTTTATAAAGCAGCGGCTTTGCTGTGTGGGAGTTTGCCGCCACATTCAGAATGGAAAAGTCTGACGTGATATACCCATAAATCAACGCGACAAAAGCAAAGGCCACCATCAAAAACTGGCCATACGCCATTTGGCTGGATAGCCCCATAAGCCGATTATCTGCCCGATGGATGCCATAATGCGGCAGAGTAGCCCCACAAAGAGCAAACATCAGGGCCAGTATCAGCGCAAAATGCCCTAGTTCTCCTGCCATTATCTAGCGCCCTTCAGCTATAGGGTGGTCGCACGCTGCCATGTTTTTCGGCATGGTACCGGGCGGGGCATAATTTTCATCATGCTTGGCAAGAACTGTATCCGCACGGAAAATGCCCTGACTATCAAGCATACCTTCGGTGACAACACCTTGGCCTTCCCTGAACAGGTCTGGCAAAATATCCTTATACAGCACTGAAATGTCGGTCACACAGTCCGTCACGATGAACTTAAAGGTCAGCCCGTCCTCCAGTTTTGAAAAACTGCCATCTTTCACCAAACCACCAAGACGAAATCGTTGCCCTTCCGGAATATTTTTTTCTTTAACCGCTGTAGGCTGTAAAAACAGGCTTAGGCTATCCCCACCAAGGGCGAATAAAACCAACAGGACAGCGCCCATGAAAACCACAAGCGCTGTGGTTATAACCATCAGCCGTTGTTTCTTGCGGGATTGTAGTCCTTTAGCCATTTCTGGGCCTCTCGTATAATTCAATCAAGCTGTGTTTTACGGGCTTGGCGCAAAGCCACCACAGCTTTATCTGTTGCTTTCAATTTTAGATAACTGCGCAGTGCCATAAGGGCCAACCCGCCAAGGGATGCAGCGTATGTCGCTATAATAAAGCCTGTATAATCACTCATACTTTTTTCCCTTTATCGCCAAAATAGTAACATCTGAACAGTATCCCCTGAACAGTATCCTTTGGTGAACCTGCAACGCCGTGTATCAATCAGAAACAACCGCTTGCTGCATCACCAATATTTTACGGTTATTAATTTCCAGTTTCATGCGCCAGAGCACCACCACTGTGAAATAAAGCTGGTAGGCAATCCCCAATGTATAGAGCGGCACCTGCATTTCTGCCGGCAAGGATGGTCCCCCTTCCCGCAATATACTCGCCCCCTGATGCAGGGTATTCCACCAATCCACCGAGAATTTAATAATGGGCAAATTCACCACGCCCACAAGGGCCAGTATAGAAGCCGCACGGCCTGCTTTTTCTTCGTCATCAAGGGC
>JAESQS010000334.1 GCA_016765035.1 Kordiimonadaceae bacterium
CTATCTTGGGCGTTAGAATTTGTGTGCGCCCCAGAAGATATTGAAACAGACTGGTTTTACTTAGAATATACATTGGAAGCAGCATCTGGGGGGTATACTCAGCAGTCAGGCCGAATTTTTGATGAGCACGGAAACCTGTGCGCCATCTCGCGGCAAACCATGCTGTATTTTGAATAGCGGCAGCAGATACGCTCTAGGGCGTCTCCGTCTTACTTACAATCATCACCGGCTCACTCTCTCTACCTAGCCACCCCACAGCGTATTTTAGTGGGTGGTTGGGCCAGAGAGTAAGTGGGGCGTGGGTAGAGGCTGCCATAAAGTCTAAAGCATTTTAAACCGTGAAAATTTTGTTTAAAAAGCATTGTCCAGATAATGGCGCACCGCGTCTTTCACATGCCTAAACCGGTCACCGCCAAGGTGCTTGCCACCGTACCAACGGGTAACAACTATAATATGGTTTTGAAGGTTCTCCCGCTCTAACATGCGCACAATCACCATGCCTGCTCCGCTTTCGCCATTGTCATTCTTTGTGGCGCCTTCCGAATGTAATAAGGCCCAACTGTTGTGGGTCGCTTTGGCAAATTTCTTTTTTTTGCACAGAGTTTTTATGAAAGCCTTTGCTTCATTAACCGAAGTGCACGGCTGGCCCGATACAGCATACTTCGAACCGCGGTCACTTATAATCCCATCAAATATCTGCATACGGCTTTCTATAGGGACGCGTGCTAGCGTGTGTCAAGTTAGGCGCGGTTTGGCGCCTCTTTGCACGTTCAGTTGTTGTTTATTTTTAAAATGGTATTTCGCAATGGGGCATTGCCTATTGGTTAAACTACCCAATAAAAAGGCGCCGGTGGAAATCCACGGCGCCTTCGTATTTTTTCTTGAAACAGTATTTTAGCTAGGGTCTCGTTGGGCTAGCAACATTCTGAGCTTCTGAAAACGTCGACGTAGGTACAGAAGAAATCGCCGGTGGTGGTTGCGTGGAAGTGCTTGGTTCAGCTTCAGCTTCAGTTTGAGTATCATCGTTAGCAGTCTGCTGAGTTGTGTTAGTGACTACATCCTGACGCGCTGTATATAAATTTGTAGAGTCTACAATAGCCGTTATCAAGGTCGTATTGCTAGAGTTGTTTAAGGCATTTTGTATGCCTCCGGATATTGTTTCAGGGGAAAGATCTACTGATGAACCGGTCTGTTCAGTAAGCGTAGTTTTTTCGGCCTCTGTAAAGGGCATAAAGGTCGCTTGCCCGTTTGCAGAAACAGCACGGGTGCCGCCCGTGTTTGATTTTCCAGCTCTTATAATAAGATTAGTAATCGCCGCGGTATCGACGTTGTTTTCATTCAGAACAGTAGCGATCGCTTTGTTGGCATCCTTTTCTGTGTCGGCTGATGCAAGGCCCTTTGTTCTAGCTAACAATGCAACAGCCACCAGCTTCTCGAACCCCTTAGATTCTACTGCAAACATGCTCAAGGCTTTTGTGATTTCGTTAATCTTTCCGACTGCAGTCGCTACAGCGAAGCCCGTCACTAATGCATTGCGTTGTACAAACTTTGAGGCTTGGTTCTTTGTCGCTTGAACAACGATTTGCTGCCCTGTGGTTGATGTAATCTGTTTGCTAAGCGCATCAACATCAACTCCATTTGTTGTAGCCGCTTTGAAAGCTGCGGTTAACGTATCTTGTGCAACGGCAAAAGTATTGGAAGTTTTATTTGTGCTCTGTGTCACTGAAACCAATGCAGCTAGCTTTTGTGCGCTACTAGAAGAAGCGGTCAATCCAGATTTAGAATCGTCCACAGTCTGATCAAGTGTAACACTCATGGATTTTGCAAGAGATTTTGCTGAGTTAAGAAGTTGTATATTTTTTTGTGAGGTAGGGTCCTCACCGTTCAGGGCGCCCTTCAGGCTGTTTCCGAGTAGGGTAGCAATAACACTATTAGTCTCCTCCTTTACGGAAGAAAGTCCCGTTGTCGATGCTAAGCCCGCTATCTGTGATGCATCGCTAAGGGTATCGCGATTGTTTTTCATATCGATACGTGTGGTCAGGAGTCTCTGAACATAACGATCATCTTTTACATTGGCTAAATGATTACCTCTGATATTTGAAGCAGCGGCGGCAGTGGAGAGGGTGGTAGCACGATCACTACGATCACTTTGATCACCAAGAGTATCTAAAATTACATCAGCAGGGGAGGGGGCACTGGAGTTGCTAGCTGTCCGCTTAACGAATGTTTGGTCGTTGAAATCAGTAAATTTTATGCCTCCACCGAAGACGCTATCGAGTATTTTTTGCCCGGCGGTGGAAAAATTAGTGGCGGTAATATTGTTGAGTTGAAGAGCCAATGTGGACGTCATCATGTTTGTTGGCAAAAGGCCTGGGGCGGCGAAAATTAAACCAAAGGCAGCAGCAGCAATCGTAATACGCATTAAACGTCTCCAACATGTCTTAATAAGGATGAATTAGCTAAAGATCGCTTAGGGGAAATTCTATTCTAGCTAGTCAAACTCGTTCCAAAGTAGGAGGCTTTGCATAATACGCCTGTCGGGTCAAAGCTTTATCCGCAGCTTAAATACCTAGCGTTGAAGAATGCTCTTATTAGGGGAAAGCGGGTGGTGCCCTGAAGAAGACTCGAACTTCCACGTCCATAAAGGACACTAGCACCTGAAGCTAGCGCGTCTACCAATTCCGCCATCAGGGCACCGTCAAGAATTAGCTTGGCGGATTTAGCCTTTTGGCTTGCTGGTGTCAAGCAGCATTAGGGGGCGAAGGGCCTCGCTTAACCCCTTATAGAATGCCAAGCCAGATAAGGCCAAACAACGCTACACCCAGCAGCAGGCGGTAGACTACAAAAATGGTCATGTTCGCCTTTTCCAGCCAGCGCATTAGCAGGTGAATGGCTGCAAGCGCAACAATACACGCGAGGCCTGCGGCAAGCGCGGCTTCTGCCCACGGTTGCGGCCCTGTCTCCTTCATGGCTTTGAGCACTGCTGCTGCGCCTGAGGCCAAAATGGCTGGAATGGATAGCAGCATGGAAAAACGCGCTGCGTCTTGCCGGTTAAAACCCAGAAAGCGTGCGGCTGTCATGGTAACGCCCGCACGGCTGGTGCCCGGAATAAGCGCAAAAACTTGGGCAAGGCCAA
>JAESQS010000042.1 GCA_016765035.1 Kordiimonadaceae bacterium
ATGGCTCTGGTATTATAACGTTGTTGGCGACGCTAAATGCCCCATCGTTGATACATGGTGGCAAACCGAAACCGGTGGCGTAATGATCAGCCCCCTTCCCGGTGCCACAGATCTAAAACCAGGGTCAGCAACACGGCCTATGTTTGGTGTGCAATTGCAAATTGTTGATGCCGATGGGAAGTTCCTAGAAGGCCCGGCAGAAGGCAACCTTGTTGTAACAGACAGTTGGCCTGGCCAGATGCGCACCGTCTACGGCGACCATGAACGTTTCAAACAAACCTATTTTGCGACCTATGAAGGCCTGTATTTCACAGGGGATGGCTGCCGCCGGGATGAAGATGGGTATTATTGGATAACAGGCCGGGTGGGCGATGTTATTAACGTGTCCGGCCACCGCATGGGCACGGCAGAAGTCGAATCAGCCCTTGTATCCCACAAAGGTGTCTCTGAAGCGGCTGTAGTTGGCTATCCACACGACATCAAAGGCCAAGGCATCTATGCGTATGTCACTCCGCCAGAAGGCGTGGAGCCAACAGAAGAGTTACGCAAAGAACTGGTAACTTGGGTGAGAAAAGAGATCGGCCCAATCGCTGCGCCTGATCTTATCCAGTTTGCGCCGGGCCTCCCTAAAACACGGTCAGGCAAAATCATGCGGCGCATTTTGCGCAAAATTGCTGAAAACGACTTTGGCAATTTAGGCGATACTTCCACACTGGCCGAACCAGCCGTTGTGGATAATCTGATTGAAAACCGCATGAACCGCTAATACCTTACACTGGTGGAGCTAAGGCACCTTGGCTCCACCAAAAGTAATAACCAACACGCCTTTAAAGCAGATACTATCTAATTGATGCCGTAATAGCCTATCCAGTATCCCGGCTCATCACAGCGTCTGCCAAACCTTCCAGCAACTCCTCCCGTAGAATAGGCTTTTCAATAAAACGGCTAAAGCCGCCTTCCTCCGCTTTTTTCTTTGTTTCCAATGTTACATCTGCGCTTAAGGCAACGATGGGAACTTTCGGCGCTATGCCACGTTCTTTTCGGCATTTATTAAACTCAAATCCATCCATATCAGGCAACTGAATATCCGCGAGGACAACATCAAATTCTTTTTCGCTCAAAACTTCCAATCCACTTTCAGCAGTTTCCACGCAAATAAGCGATAGCCCGCGGATACCCTTCAGCATTTTACGAACGATCAATTGGTTTAACTCCAAATCCTCAACATATAATATTTGGGTGTCTTCAAGCTCTGAATAAAACTGATCCAGCGCAGGCTTTTTGGGCGCAGGTGCCGCAGGCATTTTTTCTTCTTCCAATGTGAAGATTGGCAAACTGAACCAAAAGCTACTCCCTTGCCCAACAACGCTTTCAGCCCCAATTTTACCGCCCAACCCTTCAACAAGCGCCTTTGAAAAAGCAAGCCCAATGCCAGAGCCTTCAATCGCTGTTTTTTCCGCGCCTATCCGGTTATAGGGCTCCCAAAGCTCAACCAATTTATCTGTGGCTATGCCCCTGCCTGTGTCTCTCACTTCAAACCGGAGCTGGTTATTTACTTCTGCCGCGGACACATATACCGAGCCACCAATGCGGTTATATTTCACTGCATTGGTGAGGAAATTCACAAGCACTTGCTTGGCACGCGTATGGTCAGCCCAGACATAAGGCAGTTTTTCATAGTCACTTATTTCAAGCAGCGCGATACGATTTAACTTTGCCATATCCTCGACCATGACCATGCTATCTTCGATTAAATCCTGCGGGTGATATTCTTCCAGTGAAAAACTGAGTTCACCTATATCCAGCTTGGCAAATTCCAACACTTCATTCAGTAAACTGAGCAAGTGTGAACCACTGCGCACAATATAGCCCAGATATTGCTGTTGTTCCCGTTGCCCCACATTGCCTTCTGCCAGCAATTGTGAAAAGCCTATCACAGCATTAAGCGGGGTTCTCAAGTCATGGCTCATGGCCGAAATGAATTCCATTTTAGCTCGGTTCGCGGCTTCAGCCCTGTTTTTAGCCAGTTTCAGCGCTTTGTTATTCTGACTGGTTGCTCGCCTGTTTTTTTCCTGCAACACAAACAAACTGACTAAAAGTAAAGCGATTAGAAAAGCAAAAACCCGTATGGTAGAAACACTGGTTTCAAGGCTACTATAGGCTTCGCTTGCATTGATTTCAGAGGCTACACCAAACGACAGCGTTTGATCCCACAACCAAGCTCCAACAACCGGCACACCGAGATAATCAAGATAGGGTTTCAGGCTCATGCCAGCGTTGCCCTCAATGGCAGCCGCTGCCATTTTAGTTAAAGGCCACTTTTGTTTGCCCGGTACAAAATATCGCTCCAGAAGGTTTTGCCCCGGGTTCCTGATAGCAACATTCAAAACACTCAATTCACCATTCGCCAGCAGGCCAACCTGCATCAACGCCGGGGTAAAACGGCTTTCACTAAGCATAATCCCGTTTTTATCAAAACCATATGTTTCCCCTGTTGCGCCTGAACGGCCCCGTGCAAAAATAGTAGAAAACTCCAGCAAAGGGTTAATCCGCAGCGCGAGCACGCCAATGATGTTTCCGTTTGAATGCCGCAAGGGGGCAAGCGCAAACATTGTCGCGGCATGCGTTCTTACTTCACCGGACGAATCCATAAGGGGTACATCTGACTGCACTGGCTGGCTGACAAGTGTTTCTCCGGCTTTAACCCGTGCAAACAGGTCTGGTAACGCCTTCGAAACGAAATATAACGAGCCTGTGTTGTCCTCCCGCATGGAGGCCACTGTTTTCCCATCAAGGGTGATTACTGAAAATCCCAGATAGCCGTGACTGCTGATCAGGTCATTAATACCTCTGCGTAATTCCTTTCGGTCAACAGCATCTTTTTCTGCGGATTGAGGATAGTTGACAGAAAGCAGCCGAGCGGCCGAGCGGCGAACTTGCGACATTTTAGCAAAGTTCCGCACGCTGGTTTTATGCTTGCGGGCCCATACATGTAACGCAACCTGTGTTGTTTTCAGGCTGGTTTGAAGGGCAGACTCAAGCCTTTCCTTGTTTTTTTGTTTTAGATTTTCTTCGGTGAACCAGAATAGAAAAGCAAACGCAACAAGGGCGGCTATATAAAGCAAACTATTATTGAACTTGCGATAGAGCATGTGCCGCCTACTGTATTTCTCGCTAATTTAGGAAGTTTAGCAGCCATACGTAAAAAAAACGTGACACTCTATATTTAGACGACCTTTCCCCCCTCAAACAGCCGGGTTAAGCATGGCCAGCAAGGTCATGTTCCCATGAATATTTTCAAGTAAGGGAAGTACCCTTTACGAACTAATCTATTAGTTTAGAGATCTTTTCATCTAATTTATAACTTAAGTAGTATCGTTTCCACTCAGCAAGAAAGGCTGCTTGATCCAGAGAAGGGATTAACCTTGCAGCTTCTCATGCTCGACAGGGTCCTGCGGATGCAGTGTTATCCTTAGTTTTTGATGTAGGGTATTGCTGAGATATAGGAAAACGAGCTCGCTGGCTGGCTTCACAGTACTACAGTTAGACATAGCCTACCCGTACGGAAACCTAAACTATGGACCTATGATATTGTTTTTATACAGAGTAAACATTCGTCTAACCCGTGGTTGAGACTTTGTCATCTCACACGTTAATGGTATGTGTAATACTTCTACGAAATGGAGACTGAATAAAGTGCCGGTGTTTTTCCGCTTTCTATCACTCATACTTACGCTTGTTGCCGTGATTGCCTGCAGTCCGAGCACTGATAGTCTTGAGCAAGCCAAATATATTGGCACCAAAGCCATTATTAAAGCACACGGCAATGAACTTCTTCTGGAGGTGACGGGCTATGCTGACAATATCCTCACGTCTGAAATCTTCGACTGGAACGGTAATTTTGTCTCGCGCCGGCATTATTATAATGGGCTTTATCCTGTAGCGGGCACCGAAGGCTCCAGCCAGTGGGAAATGGACTTTGATGTTAAAAAAATCGATGCTCTATTCCCCTTAGTCATTGGCAAATCAACCAATATTACCGGCAACATGAAAGATATTGATAACGACAAATCTTATGATTTTTGGGCTCATATTGAAGTTGTAGCCAAAAAAATATTTCTTCTGCCAAGCGGTGAAGAAAGAGTGTATGTCATTAAAATCAGTACAGAATATGACTGGAATGGCCGGTCCAAACGTACGATGGAAACTGTCTATTATTCCCCCGACCTGAACATGAATTTAAAAGGCGTGATGCACGAACATAACGCACAGAAATATTGGCGCGTTACGTCCATTGAAAAACCGGGAAGCGCAAAGGCTAAAAATAAAACACGGTCTCGCAGGCCGCGATCTGGCACCGTATTAATATAAAACATAGCCACTCTCAAATCGGCCTTAAGGTCTGTGCTCAGCTATTTTTTTAGGTAGCTTGGAGCCGGATACGTTCTATCCTGCCGATAAGCAGAGGGTCATTTACTGTAAATAGCCCCAGATTTTACTTCAAAATCCACAGCGCGCAGATACTGCCCTTGGCATGGCCCCCCAATGCATTTGCCGTCTTCAATCGTAAAGAGCGCGCCATGCGTACGGCATATCAGGGCATTTTCACTTAGGTTTAAAAAACGGTCATTGGCCAAATTAAGCGGTGTATGGGCATGAGGGCAGCAATTCTCATATACGAAAACATCATTCTGCCAACGCTGAACAAACACATTCACGCGCAACTCATCTTTTTTAAAAAGAACATCTTTGCCGCCATGCGTTGGCAAATCTGCTAGCCGGGCAATCAGCGTACCCGCTTCAGGCCCCCCGGGCACATCCCCCAACCGCAGTAATGGTGGTGGTTTATGCATACGTTCAGCGCCTTACTCTCTGCCCGCAGCCCAAGCACCAACAGCCGCTTTCCACGGCCGAATGTCCACTGACTGGAAAAGCCCTGCATGGGCATAAGGGTCATTATCGGCAAAAAGTTGAACAGCGGCTTCACTGGCTGCATCAATCACAATCATGCTGCCGATGGGCTTTGGGCCATCACCCGGGGACAGAAACGGTCCTGCAACTTTAAGCCTGTCCCCTGCCGCACTAATATACTCAAGATGCGCTGCCCGAGTGGCCATACGTAAATCCACGCTATCAGGTTTATCGACTGCTAAAATCACAAAAAGCATATCCGCCTCCTAGGTTGTTTCATTGGTGAAAGGCCGCGCCAACAGTGTTTCTGTAACACGTCTAACGTCTTTGCCTTCCTTGAGAATTTGGTACACAGCCGAGGTAATCGGCATATCCAAGCCTTTTTCCACAGCAATTTTTTGTACTATTTCAACAGTATGTGCGCCTTCAGAAACTGAATTTCGGCTGGCCATAATATCTTCAAAAGTTTGGCCTTCACCAATAGCTTTCCCCAGCGACATATTGCGAGACTGTGTGCTTGAACAGGTTAAAATCAAATCCCCAAGGCAGGAAAGGCCCATTAGGGTTTCTGCCTCTGCGCCGTACAGAGCCCCAAAACGCGACATCTCAGCAAGCCCTCGGGTTATAAGCGCTGCTCTGGCATTTTCACCAATACCAAGCCCCGCCACAATACCCGTGGCAATCGCAAGTACATTTTTAAGCGCGCCCCCAATTTGGGCACCAACAACATCACGGTTATAATAGAGCCTGAAAACGGGTTGCCCAAGCGCCTGAATAAGCTTTTCACCCACTTGATTATCTTTAGTAGCCAGCGTTAAGGCACACGGTAGCCCTTTTGCTACTTCTGCTGCAAATGTTGGCCCCGAAAGCACAGCAACCGGGTTATCTGGTGCTGTTTCTTCCAACACTTCGCTAAGAAGTTTCCCTGTTGAAACTTCTATACCTTTTGAACAGATAACAAAGGGCACGCCTTTGGCTACATGGCACGCTAGTTCAAGTGACATCGCGCGCAAATGCTGGGCCGGGCTCACCAACAAAATAGCATCACACGCGCCTAAGGCTGCATAATCACTTGTCGCGGTCAGCGTGGCAGGCAACTTAACGCCCGGTAAAAATACGGTATTTTCCTGCCTGCTGTTAATGGCAGAAACAACATCGCTTTCACGCGCCCACAGCACAACATTTCTGCCTGCATTTGCCGCAGATGCAGCAAGTGCAGTACCCCAGGCACCAGCGCCTAAAACACCAATAGTTTTCACTCGTTAGCCTCCTCATGGCTCATCTGCCACATTTCATTCTGCCAAGACTGCATGGATCAATGTCCATAGGCAAGCAGCTTATACTTTAGCGCCTTTTTTTCCTGTGCCTACCATCGGCGCAGCCGACGTATCAAGCGGCCACCTCGCTCTTGGTGCCATATCAGCATCATCAATTTCGGGGTCTTCCACCAGCCGCTCTAGGCCTGCCCACGCAATCATCGCCCCATTGTCTGTACACAGATCAAGGGGCGGCGCATGAAATGTCATGCCATTTTCCTCTACCAAGCTTTTTAGGGCCTGCCGTAAGGTGGCATTTGCCGCCACACCGCCAGCAACAACAAACGGCAGTTCACCTGCACCTGTTTGCTCGCGAAATTTCTTAATGGCATATTTCAACCGGTTGGTAAGACAAACCGCAACAGTGGCCTGAAAAGCGGCGCATAGGTCTGCCCTGTCGTCAGGGTATAAGGCACCACGTTCAGCCACGCAGG
>JAESQS010000335.1 GCA_016765035.1 Kordiimonadaceae bacterium
AGGCTGAAGAAAGCTCACGAAAAGCCAGCTCAGCCGAAGCCCAGGCCACAGATACAGTCGATAAAGTGACGGCTCTCTCTCAAGCCGCAAAAAAAATTGGTGATGTCATTGCCATCATTCAAGACATTGCCGAGCAAACCAATTTGCTGGCTTTGAACGCAACCATTGAAGCGGCGCGTGCTGGTGAGGCCGGGCGTGGCTTTGCTGTTGTAGCCAGCGAAGTTAAATCACTTGCCAATCAGTCAGCCAGCGCCACGCAGGAAATTGGCTCTTTGCTTTCAGATATTCGTGATGCGACCTCGGGTGCTGTGGAAGTGAATAAGCAAATTGTGGTGGTGGTTAGCCAGATAAGCGAGAATTCAACCAGTATCGCCGCATCCATTGGAGAACAAACTACTGCAACGGAGGAGATTGCCCGGGCTGCGCAGATGGCTGCAACAGATACCATTGATGCTACTCGGTCAGTCGAACAATTGAATGATGTGGCCAATCGTATTTCCAAAGCTGCCGAAGTCACGGCTGAGGCGGTTGGTACATTGTCCACAAAAAGCAATGCGTTGTCTAATCGGGCCAATAAATTTGTTTTGTCCTTGCGGTGATAGAGCTTCTTGTAGCTCGCTATGTTTATGAGGGCGCGTTAAAGGGGCAGGCCGTTACTTTAACGAATTAGAAAACCTTTCCTAAAAAATATAGCATGAGTGTTGACAGATGGATTTATACAGGCGTATAGATGCATGTATTGGTGGTTTAGCTCATGCATGATGCGCGAGCATAAGCCCTAAAATTACGGATTAAAACTAGATGACTAACCTTTGGACATATCAACCTTGTGACACCCATGCCGCGCTCTTTATGCGTAGCAAGGCGGGCGTCATTATGGGCGTCCGGGGGGAAGGTCTCTCAGTGTACTAACAGACAAGTTGCACTGCTGAAGCCAAGATAAGCCCTCCCAGACCGAAGCGTCCCGGAGGGTTTTTTATTTTTAAGGCCAAAGCAAAAAGGAGTGCAACATGGCCCGTAACAAAAAATAAACATTCAAGCACTACAGGCGAAAGCGTTGGTTTCGTCTTTGATCGGTGGCCATGCAAAGGAGCATGGCGTGCCAATGAACACGGCCTTTTGGGCCGAGCACAAGGCTGTTTTTCAGAAAGGGGCACTTTTTTGGTGACTGCATGGGCGGAAAACCTGGTGCGACAGCAGATGGATAAAACCAGTTGGCGGCGTGCGATGGCACTTTGAATTGAAAAGAAAATCTAAACAATAGGCGTTGGCTAGTGCAGAGGTTTGACACTATTTTGCCTTAAAAATTCCCAAATTTACTGGCAGTTGATTAGGGGTTTTCAGAAGAGTTTGACCGAGAATACACCATTGTTTGATCATGGTTTTTGATGATTTGAGAGAGATGAAAAAATGATACTGCATGAGCGAAAAACTGTTGTTTCCCCCCAGCGTGCTCTATCTGGCGATATGGGCGTGCACTTCCTTGGCGGGCTGCGTCGACCGATTTGTTTTCGGTCGTTTAGCAACCCACCAACTGGTGGGAAAACCGGGTGCAGAAGCAGAAAAAACGCGGTCGCCTATCCAGCAGAACCCGCGTGAGAATGGCTGAATGGCACCCAAGAGAGACCCGAGTAACGACAGCAAAAACATAAAACTGTCATGCATTATGCAGTTGCTTGCAATGTGCATAAGGCAAACATGGATCCGAGACACAGTAAGTACCGGACGATACTGAACAGACAAAGAGCAGACAAAAGCAAGCCGCTGGTTTGCCCGCAGTCTAAAAAACTCAAGCACGTAGGAGGGCTTGGAAAATGGCGATATTTTTTAACACCCGTACGGAAACACATCCCGAGTTTCGTACTACGTCAGCCCATAGCATTACGCTTGGCGATGAACAGTGGCCAACTGTAGAGCATTATGTGCTGGCACAACGGTTTGAGTGTAAAAACCTACAGGCCGAAGTCCGGTCTGCGCCCTATGCGTTTGAAGCGAAGGCGCTGGCACGCCAGCATCCCAATGCACTGCGTAACGATTGGGAAAAAATTCGCGATGACGTGATGGAAACAGCCATCCGCGAAAAGTTTAAACAGCACCCCTGCTTGCAGCATAAATTGGCTGCCACTGAGGGGCAGGAGCTTATTGAAGCATCGGCTTGCAGTAACTATTGGGGGGCAGGGTCAAATGGCACAGGTAAAAATAAACTGGGCCGCATTTTGATGAAAATACGGGACGAACTGCGGAATAGCTTTCAGGCTTACGGACGGGCATCATCTGGTGTAGCCACGGAAAACAGGTTAGGATAGGCATATGAGTGCGATTGCATATTTGCCAACACCGGCATCGGCACTTGGCCGATTTGAAAAATTTAAAGCAAGCTTACCCCTTGTTGTTGCACAGGCACGCCGTGGTTTTGGTGGCTTTATTACGTTGGACTTTGGGGCGAAACAGGCGCGAGATGCTATTACAGGTGAGCCGCAATTTGACTGGCACCTGTGGGTCTATTTGTGTGACTGGGACCTTTATAAAGGTGCTTCCCGCGTGCTTTGGCGGCGGGAAAGTGACAATGCCCTTGCGGGGGCTGTGCTGTCGCAGCTTGTTGGGGAAACCCTTACCAATGTGACTTTTGATCAACAGGATGATTGTTTTAGTTTTGAATTCAGTGGCGGTTACCGTTTGAATTTGGATCCGGACTTTTTCGATTTTGATGCCGCTGATGATTTGTTCATGTTGTTTCAGCACGATCAACGTGATTGTCTGCTTTATAGTCCCAAACGGCGCTTTTATCAGGCGGCCTAATACCCCTTCTGTCCAAAAGCCAATGATCCTGCTGTATGGCAGGATGAAATCTAACTAAAGCAGATGCGATTTAGACTGGACCGAATCGTTTCTTCGTTCCTAAAGTTTAAGGGTTTTTTCTGTATCCTTGGGCGGGGGCGTTTTTGGGTATTTATCCTATCACTTGTGATGGCACACGATTACCAGAAACGATAGCACTGGAGCAAGTTGTCGAAGGCGGGCATTTTGCTTCTGTGGAAGAAGCCGACATTCATGCGTGCGCGTGACTGTGAGTGGCTCTTCTCATTGATGGGCGGCTACTTTTTTTAATCTTATATTGAAATTTTTGAAAGAAACGGCTGCCTCTTTATATCAATTGTGGGCAGGCCCAAACTGCGGCCTAACCGCATTGTGCTGAGTTGGTGTTGAGGCCTTTTTCTTATGGGGGTGAGTCTTTCCTACTATAGAGAGTATTCTGTGTAAGGTTCTAGTTTAAAGCACATTATACCTTATGGTTGAAATTCTATAAGTATATATAAAATATAAAGTATTTTCGATTTCATATCATGATAAATCGTCCCTGTGTGTGATTAAGATTATAGCAAGATAATGCTCCTAATGTTCTACTTTCTTGCGTCATTTTGGATTCATTAGGAAAGTGAATAGCGTGTTTGAAAAAAAGCATGGTCAGTTCAGTCTAATAGCTCCTTCCGCCGTTGTTTTGGCAATTGGGGTGCTCATATCTGCGGCAGTGGCAGGACTGTATTTTCAAAATACAGTCGATAAAGGGCGTGCGGAGTTTGCACGCGAGGCCTACAGCCAATTGGATAAACTGGAAAGTGTTATTCAGAACCATCTGGATGCATTGATGGTTTCAGCCTCTCTCTTTCAAAGTGTTGAGGGTGTTGGCGCTGAGAATTTCAGTATATTTGCCAAACCGCTTATTGAAGGTCGCCCGGGTGTTCGGTCCATTGGCTGGGTACCTTATGTGACGGAGGCCAGCCTTGCTGAGGTTGAGGGCGGGATGCAGCACGCTGGCCTAAAAATTCTTGAACAGGATTTAACCGGTGCTTTGCGTAATGTAAGTAGGCGGAGCGAATATTTCCCTATTACATATGCTGAACCGCAGGGCAGAAACCGGGATGCGCTCGGGCTTGATTTTGGTGCGGATGCATTTTTGCGGGTGGCGCTTGAAAGTGCATGGGCTTCGGGCCAGGCGGTTGCGACGTCTCCTATAAGGGTGGGCACAAACAACAACCAGCGCGCAGAAATATATGTATTTGCCCCAGTCTATGAACGTGGCGCAGATATCGCGACACTTCGCGGACGTACACAGGGGATTGTAGGGTTTGCTCTTGCCGTGCTGGATGCCACAAGTTTGGCTGAGATTGTGGTTGGTACCCGCGAAACGGCCACGACAAATATTTTTATATATGATGTGGCTGAAGACGGTGTTGTTGTGCCGGTATATAGTACATTTAAAGGCATTGGTGCGGGGGCCACTTTTGAATATTTAGGCCTTACTGGTGAGTATCCAGACAAACGTATATTTGTGAAGGGGCGTAGCTGGCATATGTTGGTGAAGCCGGTTTCCATGCCTGCAGCCCCTGTGCAAAGCGCCCTTCTAATTTTTCTTGTTGGGGTGGCTCTGTCGTTGGGTACAGCAAGATATATTCATAGCCTTCGGGTTTCTGGGGCAACTAAAGAACAAGCAGTTGAGCGCGGCACGCAGGATTTGCAGGAAGCACGTAACCGCGTGCGAGGGGCCGAACTTGATATTGAAATAGCCAACAAAGCAAAAGCTACTTTTCTCGCTACTATGAGCCATGAGTTGCGCACCCCGCTTACAGGTGTGCTTGGGTATATCGAATTGCTTTGCAGCAAAGTAACGGACCCTGAGCATAAACAGCTTATTGATAAGTTACGACAGGCTGCCAATGCCCAACGGGCAATTGTGAATGATGTGCTGGATTATTCGCGTATCAGTGCTGGTGCCTTGACCATTGAGAGCGAACCTTTTCGTTTGCAGGATGTGGTTGATGCAGCCATCAGCACGTATGGTACAATTGGCAAGGACAAAGGGGTTTTTGTAGGCAGCCGTACGATTCCGGGTGTGCCCTTTGATTTTATTGGCGATCCGTCCCGCTTGCAGCAGGTTGTGAATAATTTGGTTTCTAATGCCGTGAAATTCACAAAAGAGGGCAGTGTCACGTTGCATGTTGGTGGAACACATGTGGACCGCGAAAATTTTAAACTGGAATTGATCATACAAGATACGGGTATCGGTATTACCAAAGAGCAGAAAAACCGTTTGTTCGAGCCCTTTGTGCATACAGAAGATATTATGACGCGGCCCTTTGGGGGCACAGGGCTGGGCCTTTCCATTTGCCGGGAAATTACGGAAGCAATGGGCGGGACAATCAGCGTTGAAAGTGAACTTGACTGGGGTTCGAAGTTTGTTGTTTCGCTGATGTTGCCGATTACTGAATTAGGGGACCAGGCCTATGATGATGAACAAAGTCAAAAGGTTTTATTTGCCGGTGTCCCGTTAAGAATTCTTGTAGTGGAAGACTATGGGCTGGTGCGAGACATGCTTTCAACCACGCTTTCCAAAGCAGGCCATGTTGTTGTGGCTGTTGATAATGGCTCCGAAGCCTATGAAGCTGTTTATTCCCCGGTTGGGGAAGTATTTGATTTGATCCTTATGGACATGCACATGCCTATAATGGATGGGGCTGAGGCGGCTCAACGCATTCGGCATCTCGAGCAGAGTACCGGTGTACCACAAGTGCCGATCATTGGGATTTCGGCAGATGTTATGTCTGAGCATATTCAGCGTTTCAAGAGTGCGGGTATTAATGCATTTGTGCCCAAGCCGTTGGACTGGAAGGAGCTTGGCCGTGTGATCCAAAAGGTAATGCGCACCAGCCACGAAAAAGTACCCGTGTACCACAGCCATTTGCCTACGTCCGGTGAGGGTGCCCACCCTCTTCTGATGGAGAATGTTTTTGCGGAGTTTGTTGAAACACTCTCTAAACAACAGTCGAGCGAGTTGTTTGCGGCGACAATTAGTTTCTTTAAAGACTGCACAGCTAAACTTGAAGACCTTGGTGATAAGCCTGATTTTATTAGGTCAAAAGAGCTTGCGCATTCCATAATGGGGGGCGCCAGTACAATTGGAGCTATGCGGGTTTCAGCCGATGCGCATAACCTTTGTGCTCTGTCTGCGGAACCTGAAGATTTAAAAGACCGTATTACGAAGCTTCATGATTTAATGGAGCAGTCCGAAGTCGCATTTGACGATGAATTCCAGCATGTTAGCTCAGTACATGACAATAAAAGCATTCATTGAAGGCTGTAACCAACGCTGTGGCAGCAGCTCCTTTAGCTATTTTTTAGGGCTTTTTCCCAAGCGTTAGAACAATGACGCACGCCGTGATGCCCCCTGCGGCTAACATGTAGGAAAGTGCTTCATACGCTGTTGAGAAAACACTGCTTGTAGCCAGCCATGCGCCAATCACGCCGCCTGTTGTTGGAATGGCGCTGAGTAAACTACTGGCGGTACCCGCGACACTGCCCACATTTTCAAGCGCCAGAGCGTTTGCTACAGGCGCCAGCATGCCATAGCCCAATACGTATAAAAATACGCACGCCCAATAGGCGTAAAGTGGGACGTATGTGGTTGCCATAAGTAAAAATAAGCAACCAGCCAGCCCGCAGCATAGCGCACCAATTTTAAGCGGTACACGCAAATCGCCGGTTTTTATAATGCGTTTGGTTATGGCAGGGCCTATGATAACCGCCGATGCAGCAGTCGCGAACAAGGGACCAAATTGTGTAATCGGTATGCCGTATTGGGCTTCTGCCATTGCAGCACCAGCGGCAAGAACGACAGCATAGCCCGTAAATAATGCCGCCATGGCTGATGCACCCATAACGAAATCACGCTCCTTGAAAAGTTTGCCAACCAGTGCAAGGGATAGCGGTGTTCTGTTGGGGTCTTGGGTATGGTGTGCCGCTGTAGCGGGGGCAACGTAACGCTGTGCGAGCGCCATAAGGACAATGCCAAAAAAAACGAGAAACCAAAATGTGCCGCGCCAGTCAGTGAAGAGCAAAATAGCACTGCCAACAAGCGGGGCAAGGAGCGGCGCTACGCCAAATATCATCATGATAGTGGAAAGTAAATTTGCGGTGTCTTTGCCGCCACCCTGATCGCGGGCGATGGTGCGGGCAATAACAGGGGTGCTGCCGCCAAAAATCCCCTGAACCATTCGGCCAAAGGCGAGCATTTCCAAGCTAGTGGCATAGATGCAGAAAATAGTGGCCAGTATAAAGCCGAGCAAACCATACATCATGGGAAGCATGCGACCATACTTATCAGCGAGAGGCCCCCACAATAATTGTCCGGGGCCAAACCCTAAAAAATAGGCGCTTACAATAATGCCGCCTTCAACCGCCCGTCCGCCGAAGCCGGTGGCCATCAAGGGTTGTGCAGGTAAGGCAATATCCACTGCTGTTGCTGTCAATGCGGCCAAGGCTGCTAACGAGCAAATGAAAGACGGTCGCTTTACATAGGGAATGGATTGATTGGCAAGGCTGGTGGGCATGTACGGGTGGTCTCAATCTGCTAACTAAAATGGACATCTTTTTATGTGCAGCATGTTTAGCAGGAACATGGGAGGAAAGAAAAGAGCCGAAATAGCATGTCAGCTATGCATCCAAGCTGAGATTACACATCGTCGCCGTTGAGGGCCTCTGTTATATAGCCGCCATAGGCTTTGGCCAGTGTTTCAGTTGCGCTTGCAAGGCCGGCTTTGATTATCTCTGCGCTTTCTTCTGTTGAATCAGTGTTGCTGGAAAGAAAGACGCTTTGGCCTGCGGCCAGTGTGGCCGCAGCGGCGACACATGCATTTAAAAATTCTGCTCGTTCTTCCTCGCTTGAGACATTGCCCACCATGCGTTTTAGCATGAAGGTCGCAATGTCAACTTTTATGCGCTCATGGTATTCGGCAAGCGGTTCTCTGTCTGGGTCATCTAATTCTGCAAAGTCGTGCAATTAAAACTCTCCCCTACTTTGAACGCGTTTTCAGCGATGGGTTGGGCGTTAAACAAATTCGTGAACCAATACCCATATATTATCGCATAATAGTTACTTGAACGTTATGGCATTTCAGGCCATTTCAGGCGCCGATACTAGGGCGAAAGCTGTTTTAAACTCGTGTTGGGCTAAAGAGTAATGACAGCCTTTCCCGTCCCTTAATCATCTGCCTCTGCCATCTGATGGGAGAGCCCAAGTCCGTTGATTTGCGGGGCAACTGGTTAGACTTAAAATTGGCTAGAGGTGTTTTAGGTGCGAGAAATGACAAGTATATTTTAGAATGATTGCCTCAATTGGTTGGGCCTAATACTCGGGTTTCTACGCCTGAATGGTAAATGGTTGGAAGATATGTAGGGCTGCCGCAAAGGCATAGTGATGATGTTGGGTGTAAATCTGATCTATTTTAAAGCGTGAAACAGGCTGGATTATTGTCTCTGGCGTCAAAAATTAAGGCTGTACACGCTTAAGTGACGACTTGTTTAAACGAAGATTTATCTTAATAAAATCAATTAGTTAAAAGAAAAAATGACTTTTGAAAATGGGCCTAGGCACAGTTTTTTGCACCATTCAACTTGATTTAGAATTAGAATTCTGATTCTATATAGAAGATTGAGTTCAGAGCGATGGTTTTTGGCTTTGGCGATTGGTGTGCCTCGGGGTTTGTGTTGTGGGCGAAGCCTCGCCGTGCTGCTAGCGTTGTGGTTCTGTCAGTGCTGTGTTTTGTCAGAAGTTTGCTTGCTCGATGGTTGGAACTTGCGCCTTTGGTGCGGGGAGGCTGTGCGCCTTTTTTGGCTACAGGCCCTTGGGCTGAAGACGACGTTGAAATATGGCCATAGCCTTGGCCTTAAGTGTTGCATGCGGCCTAGTGTGGGCAAAGCAGGCAGCTGCGGCGGTGTTGTGCCGAGGCGGGGTGTGGCGATGGAATGCTAGCCAGTGATTGGCTAGCCGTTGTTTTGTTGTCTGCCTATGGGCGGATTGAGTTGCGGGTGCTTTTTGCAGCCGCCGTGTTTGGAGTGCGGGCATTTTGCTGACACCCTTGGGGTTGGCGGAAAGCGAATATGTATTGCCTGACCAGAGCCAGAAGTTGTTGGCTCTTATCGGCAGCAAGGGAGGGAGTAAAGTAATGACATTAACTGCAAATGTGATTGGCGGGGCTGATGGGACAGCTTGGCTATATAGTAAATGGGTACAACCTCCGGCACAGAACAGATCTGAAAGGACATTTTTCCGCCTTTTGGATGCGGCAGAAGGGCTTTTGTCCAAACGGCATTGGCATGAAGTTTCTGTGCAGGAAATAGTTAAAACAGCCGAGGCTTCGGTTGGTAGTTTTTATAATCGCTTTAACGACAAGACTGCATTGTTGCACTGTCTTGATGACCGGTTGGGGCAAGAGTGCGAGCTGACTATTACGCAATTGATCGAAGAACTTGAGGGCTGTCCCGCCCTTATTGAAGATGCGGCTTCAATTGTGGTGAGCTTATTGATGCGGTTGTGCACCGAACGACGGGGTGTGATACGGGCGTTGGATTTGGCCCGCAAAATGGCAATCACTTCAAAGCAGCACGCGGCTCCCAGTCCAAAAGCTGTGGAGGCAAAAGCTGATGGAGTTGAAGTAGATAGTAATGATACAGCTACAGGTGGGTTTTCAGACTATGGGCCGCGCTTTGATGCTGCTTTAGAGACATTTTCTGCATTTTTGGTGGCACATGATGATGCGCTGGCTAGCCATTCTGTGGCAGTTGTTGTACGGGCCTTCCGTGAAACATTTGCCATTGCACGAGAAAATCTGCTGTATGAAGTTGAACGCTTTGACGATGTAGCCTTGCACCGTGCACTTATGCGCCATTTCCATGCAAGTTTACAGGGGCGCGAACTGCTGTAAGCAGCGTGATATTTTTACTTTAAGGCTGTGTCGTGGGACGCATCCTTGCGGTTTGAGTATTAGTTTTGAAGCCAGTTTATTCAGCACCTATGGGTGCGTGGCTGGCTAATGGCCTTTATGGCGCAAATTTCCGACCAGATTGCAGCATTGATTTGCAGCACACCATAGTCATTACCGGTGCCGTGCAGCGCGCGCCTGATTATAACCAGTGCGCGAATTCTTTGTGCGGCCCCCGCCCCCTGTTGAAGACCCTCGTTGAAGCGAAGCCAAGTGGATATCTGCTTTGGCGTGATAGAGGAGGAGAGCCGCTTTGCATGGTGCCAGTGATGGCGAACGCCTTGAAACCGGGCTTTTCTTTTTGCCGTATCTGCTGCGGTATTCCTACCGAACCGGACCTTGGGGCATGAAGGTCGGGTTTCTCCTGACGGCGATTGAGGGGAGGGAAGGGTCTCGCCGAGGGTATAATATGCAGATACAGGCAAGCCAGGTAAAATAGGCAACAAGCGGCTCTCCTATAATGCAGGCACGTGGTGCCTAAATCCCGCCCCGGCTATAGCGCGCGGGACATTGGGACGACTACCAAATATCGCAGAATATGGTGTTTCTTTAGCTCAGCTAGGCTGATGCAAAAGAAAACCGCGTCAGCAGGATTGCGAACTTTGCAGTGCTGTCGGGGGGTTTTGAAGCAATGCTTCCCCACACCCGCTTTATCGGCGTCGATGACATAATATTACGATTATCGTAAATAAATGTCCAGCATTAAAATTACTCGTAACGTAAATTTTTTGGTTGCAAAGCTCACGCGAGTTGCCATATCATTACCAGTGTTGTTTTTAGCCATCGCCTTATTGTGGCCGTATAAGCAAGTAAATATAAGGTGCGTTAAAAGCTGAATTTGTTTTTGGATTTAATGCCTTAAGACAGGGCCTCTACCATGGAAAACCAAGTTTAAGTGTGTGAGTTAAATTTTGTTATGTGTAACGCAGAGGTAGAAGTTAGATAGCATACGAGCGATGTCGGAGAGTGTTCGCAGCGCACGAAAATTTTGGGGGAATGAATGCGTGTGAGCAAGGCGTATCCAAAAGCTTTATCAATTGAGTTGCACGACTGCCTTATACAGGGAGCCGTAGGCCAGGGTGGCGGAGTGCAAAATCTTGAATGGGGCTTGATTGAAGACGGCACCGAATTGGAAACAGCCTTTATTCAAGGAATGCCAGACGAACTAAAACAGCCCTCATTAGTGCTAACCATCCCCCAAGAAGAAAAATATATAGAAGCTAAGCGTTTGATGCTGGCATGTACCGCCGGTGTACCCAAAGAACAGCCGCAAAAATGTCTTCAGTGTGTACGGTTCTATGACCAGCGATTTGGGTGCCCTTTTCAGGAGTAGCATCACTAGCGCTATTTGGTGCGGGTTCGGGGTTCTTCAGTTCAACAGGCAGCATGTCAAATCGCCAGCTTTCGAACGCAGGGTTTGGCTGTGGTGGAACCGGCACAAGCCAGCTTTCACCTGTGTCTGTTTTTAAAAACTGCCGGGCAGCCAAGGTATCATTAGGCCCTGTTATAAGGAATATTCCCCCCGGCACCATTGGGTAAAAATGGATGCGTGGGTCAGCAGCGATAAGGATATCGCCTGCCCTGATCTCGCCAGCCATGCTGTTGTCGCCCATGATGTAGCAATAAAGCCCCTCAATATTTTGTGCATCGGGGGGAACGGCAATTTGCTGAATGGGTGATTCGGGCGAAAGGGGGACCAGCGAACCATCGCCAAACAGCTTGCCTAAAATGGGCAGGCTGCTTCCGACATTGTCAGAAGGCGCAATTATGCGCCGGCCTTCACGAAGGCTCACGAGCAAAGATTTAACACTAAGGCCCAGCATTTCTGCAAGAGGGAGCAATTCATCTGATTGCACCTCACGGGTCCCTTTGATGATATCAGTGACACGAGGAGAGGTAATACCTAAGGCCTCGGCAACATCCTTCAGCTTACACCCTTTGCTTTTCAGGGCGCTTTTTATCCAGTCTTGTTCTGACATTTTTCTATTATTTCGAATTACGTAAAATTTGCAACAGTTATTTATGTAAAATTTTCTTGCAATAATTACGAATATCGTAATTATAAGGGTGATCTGTGAATTATGCATCTTGGGCTTCCCCAAAAGGTGCTTCATATAGGGAGATACATGTTGGCTGAGTTTCCGTCCTTGCCATTGTTTACTGATGCCTATTTGGCCGACACACTTCATTTGACGACAGAAGAGCATGGCGCTTACTTGTTATTGTTGATGTGTGCGTGGCGCACGCGTGGATGCTCTTTGCGGGATGACGATAAGATGCTGGCGCGCATTGCAGGGGTTTCACTTAGTAAGTGGCGGCGCATGCGGCCAGGCCTTGTCGAGTTTTTTTCAATAGATAATGGCTATTGGCAGCAGAAAAAGCTTTCACATGTTTATGAAACTGTTTCAAAAAAAGTGGCACGAAACAGGGCGAATGGTGCGTTAGGCGGTAAAGCCAAAGCGAAAAGAAAAACATCTGGCACACCGCTGGCGGGAGCACCCTGTAAGGCATTGACTGAAAGCGGAAGTCCCCAAGCGGATGCTAGCTTTTCGCCAGGCTGGCAGCAGTTGCAACCGCTACAGGATGTTTCACACAGTGGCTCTAGCGATCCTGTAGCAACCAAAACCAAAACCAAATCTAAAAGCAGCAGTAGGGCTGAAAACCCCTCTGTGGTGGAGGTGCCAGAACAGAAGGCTCACCACAAAGGCGCTGGCGATTTAAGTTCAGGGGTTGGCTCAGGCGTAAACCCAGAAGTAGGCCTAGAGATACACTCAGAGATGAACCCAGAGATACACCCAGAAATAAATACTGAAATCAGCGCCTCCAGTCTTCAGGCCATTGCTGCTGCGGCTTGTTTACCTGTTGAGGGGGTAGACCGTGCAATTGTGACACGCTGGACTGCAGCGGGGATTGGGGTGCAGGATGACATTGTACCCACTGTCACGCGAGTAAGGCTGCGTGAAGAAAAAAGGACAGGGCAGCCGCCGCGCCATTTGGCGTATTATGATGCAGCAGTGTTGGAGGACTGGGATAAAAAAATCGGGACAAAATATGCAGGTGTAACGCGTGCCGGGCAAAAGCCGGCCCTTGCGACTGTTGTTTTTGATGCATCTTCTGTATCAGATTGGCAGCGATTTTTAGGGGATGCCACAAGCCGGTTTCGCGGTGATTATTTGAGCAGAAACTGGTTAATCCCTGCGGCCCACCCCCTATTTAAACCCGCCGATTTAGGCCCTGATCCGTGCCACAGGCAAAACCGGGCGGTACCTCGGGAAATTTACAAGGAGTATGCCATCCTGTGGGCGTGGCGGCCCCTTGATCCTGTGCCTACATAATTGCGTAATTCAGCATACGGCCAGACACTGCCAGACACCGCCTGCGCTGACTGCACTGCATTTTAGTTCTGTCCGCTCCCTATGGGCAGAAAGTAGGTGGCCCGCCGCCACAACAACCCACCATTACAATAGAAGCATGAAGGAGAAGGTATGACATATCCTGTAAAAGAGCGTGATTTTCAGAAGATCAGCAAGGAACTCCGCGATGAAAAGAGTGTGCTTTGCCCAAAAGAGGGAAATAGCACTGATGCTCTTGTGCCGCGTGTGGAGGCCCGTCTGGTAAATGCCACATGGGTATTGCGTAGGCTGCCGGACAAAGAAAAAGGTTTCCAGCTGATGCGAGGGATGTTGTGGCCTGAAACAATGGCAGAACCTGGGCAATATGCTGCTGCGTCTATGTCGGTGTTTGAAACCAAACGGCGGTTGCGTATATCTGCTGTGGAAATAGATGCCATGCAGCCGGCGCTGGATTTATTACTCCTGCTACCTGACGTATCTGATCGACAGCTTGTTTTTTGGGCAGCGTGGCATCAGGAAGGGGATGTGCAGGCAAGGGTGCCGTGGGCCAGAGTGCGTAGGTCTATGGGGAGTAGTTTATCGAGGTGGACCATGAAGCGTCATTATGAAGGCGCGCTGCGTTGGCTGGCATCTCTGATTGCAGTGCAATCATAGGTAGGATGCGGAGCTTGGGGGTTGGAGCGCGCTTGTCGGGCTGATTGAGGAATTTTATAGCAAGTCGCGGATGTGATGATTTTCGAGTCTTTTCTTTAAACGCGTCCTTTCGGTTGTATTGGCGATTTGTTTTGCGAATTATTTTCAGTTTTCTCTTCCGCAATTTGAGCGTGTTATCTAGAAAACAGGTTGACCCAAAATATGAGAGTTATACAGTTTTTAGACTGTTAGCCTATACAATCTTAACGTAGGTGATTTGGCAAAATTTTCTGAAATAGCTGGCATGTTTATTGGCCTTTGAGCAGAATGGTTGGCGTCTTTTGCCTTTTCCCGGTACTCTGTATTCATGGGGTTTTTGAGTGGGTAAATTTTTCTGATAATTTAAATATTTCTCTGCAGGAGCGCGGATTGAAAAGGCAGCCACGAGAGTTTCGCGAACTGATCGACTGCTAGCGAAATATGCCTAGAGGTGGTGGCCGCGCACCTTTAAAATCTACTTTTAGTCCCACGAAACTACGACGCTTAACACCTAATCTCTTCATGCTGGAACGCTGCTCAGAAAAAGAAATTTCAGTACGACTGATGGGGAGTGAGTTGGAAGTCGCGCTCGACCGGGATGTCCCTGATTATACGGTTTTTGATACGTTGCTTGCAAAAGACTGGCAGTTTTATGACCGCTTTCTTAAAGCATGTGGCGGCGCGTCCTGCGCTGGCAGGTTTGCACGGTCTGTGCAAACAAATGATGGTTGCACTGTGGATGTGGAAGCTTTGGGTGTTCCGCTTGCGGATAAAGAAGGTGAGCCGCGCTACATGCTGGGTGTTATGGTTGCGCGTTTGCGGCATAAAGGGCCTGCCAATCCGTCAATCCCTGTTCGGCGTAGGCTAGATGTATTGGACCATGAATTTGTTGATTTGGGCCATGGTACCCCTGAAAACATCGGGGCAGATTCTGATATTGATGGCCCCCCGACAAATATAATAAATTAAGGCTGTAGTCTGGGCGGAGGCCTAATCGAGCCTGTTTATTTTTCTGAAATTACCAGAAACTAAGCATGAAGATAGGCTTGGGTTCTAGGAGGCCAAAACCCGCTGAAAGGGGTCTTCTAGTAAAATTTCCCCCAGTAACGCTGGTGTTTCGAGCTGAATCTCTAGCTAAATGGCCAAAGCGCTGCCGTTTTTTATTCTTTGAGATCAAGGCACTCGTGCAAACCGTTTTAAAACCGTCATATTTTGGTAAGAAAAAGCTTGCAGCAGGCTTGCATATATTGCTACCATACTAAAAGCCATAGTGACCGAATATAGCCCGCTCCCGAGACCTGAAACTTGGGGCGGGCTTTTTCGTGGCTAAAAACTTTGGCCAGCCGCCTCTTCGTTTTTATCCCTATACCCATATCTAGAGTATTTTGTGAATAGGTTCATGCATATCCTGAGTTTCTAAAATAGTTAGAACATTCTTCAGGTTGGAACTGGTCAATCAAG
>JAESQS010000336.1 GCA_016765035.1 Kordiimonadaceae bacterium
AAAACATCATCCACCAAAAGGATATGCTTGCCCGCCACATAATCGCGCTTTTTTGGCTCAACAGCAAAAGCGGCTGCTACATTTTTAAAGCGTGCCTTACGCCCCAAACCGCCTTGACTTGGGGTGGCTTTCCGGCGTTTTAAAATAAAGCTGTCCACAGGCGCCTGAACTTTTTCAGATAAAGCCACCGCCAACAATTGTGACTGATTGAAGCGCCGGCTAAAAAGCCGCCTTGGGTGCAGCGGTACAGGCACAATTAAATCAATTGAGCTATCAGGGGGGCCATCAGTTTGCCCTGTGGTTTGCACCGAAACAGCGTGGTCCGCCACCGCCTGCCACACCATGGTTGCCATGACCGGCAGCCCTGCGGTGGCCCCAGAGTATTTTAATTTAAGCACCATGGCGCGCCCCAAGTCTGTGTAGGTGACGGCTGCCCGCGCCCAATCAAACGCTGGGGGCACTTGCAAACAAGCCCCACATTCAGTCTCGCCAGCAGTTTCAAACTCAAACGGCAACGCACAGCGCGCGCAAAAAGGCGCTGTCAGAGGCGTCAGTTGCGCCCAACAGAACCCACACAGGAACCCATGCTGCATAATTTTTTGGCTACAGTTAGAGCAGCGCGCTGGCAATAAAAATTCAAGCAACGCATGTGCGGCTTTCCTGATGCGCGCCTTTGCCGTATGAGTAGCTGTCACTATTTGGCTTGAGTTTTCCACACGGAAACCCTAACAGCCTCAATACCGCAGCGCTACTGTCGCCGCAACCAAATGCAAAAAACACCCACAGGAAATACCCATGAGCGACAACCCGGCCTTTATTTTTGATACTGCAAGTGTGCAGCGCAACAGGGCTCGTGGCAAACGGTTGGGCCCAGATGGTGATTTCCTACGCGTTGAAATTGCGGACCGCCTGCAAGACAGGCTCCTAGACATCAACCGCCAGTTCACTGCCCCGCTGGACCTTGGCGGCGATTATGACCGGTTTGTTGGCGGGGAAAATTCAAGCGTAACAGCAGAGATAACTGACGAGCCTTTAGGCATCGCAGAAAACAGCCATGACCTCATCATTTCCAACCTGAACATGCACTGGGTGAACGACTTGCCCGGCCTTTTAGTGTAAGTGAACCGCACCTTAAAACCAGATGGTCTGTTTCTGGGCTCGCTGTTTGGGGGCAGCACCCTGTCAGAATTGCGCCATTCCCTTTTAGCAGCGGAAGTTGAAATTACCGGCGGCGCCCACGCCCGTATTATGCCATTTGCGGAAGTCAAAGACCTTGGCACGTTACTCCAGCGAGCGGGCTTTGCCCTGCCCGTAGCAGACACAGACACCCTGACAGTAACCTATGAGCACCCCTTAAAGCTGATGAAAGAACTACGCGGCATGGGCGAAGCCAACCCGCTGATTGACCGCCCTAAAGCAACCCTTCGCCGGGATGTACTGATGCGGGCCTGTGAAATTTACCAGCGTGACCATTCAAACCCAGATGGCCGTATTCGCGCGACTTTCCAAATTCTCTATATGACCGGCTGGCACCCCCATAAAAGCCAACAAAAACCGCTAAAGCCCGGCAGCGCGACCATGCGCCTACAAGACGCGTTAAAAACTGATGGTCCGCCAGAGAGTTAGCGCGTGGTCGGTTCAATTTACCGAATAACCTGCACACGAGGCCACCTCCCTACCCACCCTTTTTCTTTCAACCGCTTTTCAAAAATATGCGCCCCAGCAGCTTTTGCCGCGGGTGTAATACGCAGGATATGATGCGCCAAATCATCAAATCCAAAAGGCGCGATTGAGTGCATTTTACCAGTGTTATCCAGCCGCACGCCAATGCTGGTGGCAGTTTCCGGCCAATGCATCAAAGCATCCTCTAGGGAGGTGAAAGGATCCCGGCCACGGGCCTTGTGCATACGGGCTTGATTACGTACTTGCCAATTTGTGCTTGGGTCGTGCTGCTTTAAGACCGCTTCCAGCGCATAATCTCTCTCTGGCCGATCATCTTTCGTGCAATAGAAAACCACATCTACATCAGCAACTGGGGCTTCGGGCTTAGGCTCATAGAGCGCATCCCATACCCTGTTGCGTACAAAGCCCGCAGCGATAAAACTATTGGCTGGGCAAAGGCGCGTTACAAGGGCCAACTGCTGCACGGCATGAGCATCCGCCCGAATCAATTCCTCAGTGTTTTGCTCACTCAAAAGAAATCGCGCAACATGGCCACAAGGGGGCCATCGGCAGGCGGCATTTCATAACTGCCAATATCAGTAATTTTCACCCACTTGGTCCGTTGGCCTTCCATGCCCTCAACCACCCCTTCCCACTTGCGGCACACAAATAGCGGCATTAGCAAATGGAACTTCTCATAGGAATGGGAGGCAAAGGCAAACGGCGCCAGACACCCAGCCGTAATATCAATATTCAGCTCTTCTTTACATTCACGAATAAGGGCTTCTTCCGGCAATTCGCCTTCTTCCACTTTACCGCCGGGGAATTCCCACAAGCCTGCCATTGATTTACCCTCAGGGCGTTCGGCAATAAGCACTCTGCCGTCCATATCAATGAGCGCAATGGCTGAGACAAAAACAGTTTTCAGGCCTGCGCCAATGCGCACATTAGGTTCTGGGCAATCGTCCATCACAGCATTATCCACGTTAAATTATTACAAAACTGCACCCGCAGTCGCTGCGTATGCTAGCCCTAAACACGTGTTGAGAAAAGCCGTAAATTCAACCCGCCGCGACCGAGGCAAGGTTTGCTATTAAGCATAAAAAAAGCATCCCTATGTACCCAAACATAGGGATGCTTTTTACAGCGTCACCAAAAAACCTGAGGGGCTTTACACCCCTGCATTATCTGCCGCGATTGGCCCCTGAAAGACCACCCTGTTTTTAGGTGTAAGCAGCCTCGCGCAATACTTCTCTTGGAAAAGCTGCATCATTTGCTGCACCTTCGTCCGTGATACGCTCGGTAATTATGCGCTGCGCACGCACAACTTCTTTTTTCATATACTCAAGTTCCGCCAGCTTTTCCGCGCCATCATCAGCATAACGGCCAAGAGCATCTGTAAGAGCTTCATCCAATTCCGTTAGGAATTTCATCTGGATTTCCAAGTTTACTTTGGGCATAAATTTCTCCGGGACTGTTTAAACTCTATTCCCCACCGGCTAAACATACTCAAAAAACGTGCCAAATAATTTACACAGTAAAAACAGCATATTATCAGAATAATTCCCTCAAAATAGGCAATATTGGTCCGCTACCCTCCCTTGGGGAAAGGTGCAGAGGCAATTTTGACCTAGATTGATCCACGTGATGATGTTCGAGAGAAGACAGCAGGATTGCCGCCCTAGAGCGGATCTGTCTTTATTAGTGACTATCCACTCACCCCACAGTGTATCCTAGCGGGTGGTTGGGCCAGAGAGCAAGCTGGGAGTGGGTGGATATGTATAGTAAACCTAATACACTCTAAAGCGTATCCGCCTTAACTGCGGTAATCGGCATTGATGGTGATATAGCCATGGGTTAGATCGCACGTCCACACGGTGGCAGAGCCACTGCCAACACCCACATCAACCCGAATTTTTATCTCACTGGTTTTCATATGAGCCGTGGCATCTTCCTCGCTGTAGCGGCTAGAAACCATGCCGTTCATTGCTACTTGCTGGTCACCGATCCAGATTTGCAATTTGTCTCTGTCCGCGGCTTCGCCAGCGCGCCCAACGGCCATCACCACCCTGCCCCAATTGGCATCTTCACCCGCCACAGCAGTTTTCACCAAGGGGCTGTTAGCAACTGTAAGCGCAATACGCTTGGCAGCAGCAGCATCTTCAGCCCCTTCAATCGTCACTTCAATAAATTTAGTCGCGCCTTCACCGTCACGCACCACTTGCTGCGCGAGGTTAACCATCACATCCCCAAACTGCCGTTTAAAGTCCGCTAAACGTGGGTCGTTGGGGTCATCAATAGTATCTTCGCCGTTACCGGTGGCAAAGGCGTACACGGTGTCATTGGTGGACGTGTCCCCATCCACAGTGGTCGCATTGAAGCTTTTTTCAGTGGCCTCAGACAATAGGGCCTGCAGGCAGGCAGGCGTGACAGGTGCGTTCGTAAATACGAATCCCAGCATAGTGGCCATATCAGGTGCAATCATGCCTGACCCTTTGGCAATACCCGTGATGGTAACGGTACGGCCCGCGATATCGGCCACTTTACTGCACCCTTTCGGGAAAGTGTCTGTGGTTGCAATGGCAGAGGCAGCATCTTTCCACAAGGCGCCGGAAAGCCCCGCATGGATACGGGGCAGAAATTTCTTAAAACTGTTTACATTCAGCAGCTCGCCAATAACCCCCGTGGAGGCCAACAACACTTCATCCTGTGCACAGCCAACAATATCTGCTGCAATTTTAGCGCTTTTTTCAGCCGCTTTTTTCCCTTTTGCTCCTGTAAAGGCGTTTGCATTACCCGCATTCACCAACAAACAGCGCATCCTGCCCCCTGTTGTCGCAAGAGCTGCCTTTGACCAATCCACAGGGGCCGCAGGCATTTTTGAGCGTGTAAACACACCGGCTGCGGCTGTACCTTCAGGGAATACTGCCATGAATAAGTCAGGGCGGCCTTTATATTTCAAACCCGCAGCGATCGCTCCGAACTCAACGCCTGGCACAGGCGACATGCTCGGAAAGTTTTTTGGGGCTAACGGCGAAACAGGCAACTCAGACATACAGTAGCTCACTCTTTATAAACAAGATAAACATAGGGACCACCGGCCACAATAGAGGCTCACTCCGTGCGGTCAATATATCGGACCCGAAATATTTATTTAGGCGGTTGGATATTGCTGCCAACACGCAGATCCTTCTAGGCCCTACGCGCATATAAACAATGTTTGAAGCAAAGTTTCAGGGTGTTAGGTTGACAGAGCCATGCGCGACACTTATCTGTGCCTCACATCCGACTGTCAAATTAGTTTATGTTTATAGACTATTGATGGTAAGAGCTTTCCACACAATTTGTGAGACAAAGCCGAAATTTAAACTATCCGTTCAAAACACCTGTTTTGGACTGGGGGCATACCGGGAAAGCACTATGCTGGGACTAAGCAAGATCGTTAAAAGGATATTTGGGTCAGCCAATGAACGATATCTGACAAATTTGCAGCCATTTGTGGATGCTATCAACGCTCTTGAGCCAGAAATAGAAAAGCTATCTGACGAAGCCTTGAAAGGCAAAACCCAAGAATTCCGGGATCGCCTTGAGCAAGGTGAAACCCTAGATGCCCTTCGGGAAGAAGCCTTTGCTGTTGTGCGCGAAGCCGCAAAACGCGCTATTGGCCTACGTCACTATGACGTACAGCTTATTGGCGGCATGGTGCTTAATGACAGCAGCATTGCTGAAATGAAAACCGGCGAAGGTAAAACCCTTGTTGCAACGCTGGCTGCCTACTTGAATGCCCTGCCTAAAAAGGGCGTGCATGTTGTCACTGTAAATGACTATCTCGCCGAACGTGACGCTGAATGGATGGGCCAGATATATAGCTTTCTTGGCCTAACAACCGGCGTGATTGTACCGGGGAAAACAGACGAAGAACGCCGCGAAGCCTATCAAGCAGACATTACCTACACAACTAATAATGAACTAGGTTTTGACTATCTGCGCGATAATATGAAATTCCATCGCTCTGAAATGGTCCAGCGCGAATTTGGGTTTGCCATCGTCGATGAAGTAGATTCGATTCTCATTGATGAAGCACGCACACCGCTGATTATTTCTGGCCCAACGGAAGATAAATCAGAGCTTTACTCAATCATTGATGCCCTGGTTGCTGAACTGGGCGAAGATGATTACGAAAAAGATGAAAAATCAAAGGCTGTTTCCTTAACTGAAGACGGCACGGAACGGCTGGAGAAAATCCTGTTTGAGCGCGAGCTTTTGCAGACAGAAAATCTCTATGACTATGAAAATACAGCTATCGTGCACCATGTGGACCAAGCCCTAAAAGCCCACACAATGTTTCAGCGCGACACAGACTATATCGTTAACGATAACAAAGTTATCATCATCGATGAATTCACTGGCCGCATGATGGATGGCCGCCGTTATTCTGGTGGCTTGCATCAGGCGTTGGAAGCCAAAGAAAAAACAGCTATCCAGCCAGAAAACCAAACGCTGGCATCTATCACCTTCCAAAATTATTTCCGCATGTACCCAAAGCTTGCCGGCATGACAGGCACTGCCGCCACTGAGGCGGAAGAATTTGGCGATATTTACGGCTTGGGTGTGATTGAAATTCCAACCAATGTTACCATTGAGCGCAAAGACGAGCATGACGAATTTTACCGCACAGCGGACGAAAAATTCAATGCCATCCTGAAAGACATCGACGAAGCCCAGAAAAAAGGCCAGCCAGTTTTGGTGGGGACGGTTTCAATCGAGAAATCAGAGCTTCTGTCTGAATTCCTTAAAAAGAAAAAAATTAAACATAACGTCCTAAACGCCCGACACCACGAGCAGGAAGCCTCTATCGTTGGCCAAGCAGGCCGCGAAGGCACCATCACCATTGCCACCAACATGGCAGGGCGCGGTACTGACATCCAGCTTGGTGGTAACGCTGCCATGCGCATCGCCGAAGAAACCGCAGGCATCGAAGACGACGCAAAAATTAAAAAAATATCTGCCAAAATCCACGAAGAAATTGAGGCTGAAAAAGCCCGTGTTATTGAAGCCGGTGGTCTTTACATCATAGCGACAGAGCGCCACGAAAGCCGCCGCATTGATAACCAGCTTCGGGGCCGTGCAGGCCGTCAGGGCGACAAAGGCCGCACCAAATTCTTCCTATCGCTGCAAGATGATATGATGCGCGTTTTTGGCCCAGAACGCATGGACAGTATGCTTGTGCGGCTCGGCATTGAAGAAGGCGAAGCCATCATCCACCCGTGGATCAACAAGGCCATTGAAAAAGCGCAGCAAAAAGTTGAAGCGCGCAACTATGACATCCGGAAAAATCTGGTGAAATTTGACGATGTGATGAATGATCAGCGTCAGGTTATCTACGAGCAACGCCGCGAAATCATGGATGCAGAAGACGTTGGCGAAACACTTGTTGATATGCGCGCCGATGTCATATGCCATTTGGTTGAAACCCATATCCCGCCCAAATCCTACGCTGAACAATGGAATTTAGACGGCTTGCAAGAAGATATTGTGCGGGTACTAGGGCTAGAGAGCGTTTCGGTCGTAGACTGGAGCAACGAAGACGGTGTGGATGATGACATAATCATCGACCGTCTTGAAGAAGCAGCCAGTAAAGTGTCGGCTGATAAATCCGAGCGCTATGGCGCAGAAATTTGGTCTAACATTGAAAAAAGCCTGCTGTTGCAAGTGGTTGACCAAGAATGGAAAGACCACCTACAGAACCTTGACCACGTGCGCCAAGGTGTTGGCCTGCGTGCCTACGGCCAGCGTGACCCGCTAAACGAATATAAAACCGAAGCCTTTGGTCTGTTTGAAGGGATGCTCTACCACACGCGTGAAAACGCCGTACAATTGCTTGCCCGGGTTGAAATTGCCCCACAAGAAGCAGAGCCGGGAATTTTTGCACCGCAAAGCCCTGTCGTCGGTGAAGAACAGCATATGGACCCTCTCACTGGCGAAAATGAAATGGCCAGCGGCGTTAACCCATTTGATGCCACCACTTGGGGCAACGTGCCGCGCAATGCAGCCTGCCCCTGTGGTTCAGGTGAAAAATTCAAACATTGCCACGGTGATGTAAGCGGTGGGCCACGTCTTCCCTCAGGCAAACAACGCCCTGCTGCAAATCCGTTTTCAAACATAGGCCGTAACGATACTTGCCCTTGTGGTTCAGGTAAAAAGTTCAAGCACCGCCACGGCGCCCTTAAGTACAGTAGCTTCCACATCTATCTCTTATAGAGTGAATGGCGCTACCGATTAGAGTGGATATGCTTTAGGGCGTATCCATCTTAATTAGATACATATCCTCCCACTTCCCGCTTACTCTCTGGCCCAACCACCCCACAAGTGTATGCTAGCGGGTGGCTAGAGGCCAGAGAGTAAAGGGGGAGTGGACCGGTGATGCATATTAAACTGGATATGCTCTAGCTGAACGCCAACTTAATGGGCTACTCAGATACGCCTAAGTATACCTTTGGTATAGTTGTTTCAGCATAAGCGAGGAGACATAGGATGCACCCCTTTAAATCACGGATCACAAACCTGACAAAAACATTTGGGGCAGCAGCTTTCCTTGCAGCAACTGTTATCTCAGCTCCTATCGCGGCAGACCATACTGACACCTACGATCAGCCATTTGATGCGGTGCAAATCGACCCTACAAACCCTGCTTTTCGGGAGGCAAACCCCATCCGGGTTTATATAGCCATTCAAACCGAGGCAGAATTGCGCCGGAACCACACACACCGTGGCACGCGCCACACCCACAACAACGGGTATGACCATAATGATGCCCGCGCCCACCAAGGCGACCGCAGCAGGCAGCAAGCACAGCATCAGCATGCTGACGACAATGGCTTTGAGCAGCGTGCCCTGCGTTCCATCACTCGCACCCTGCCCCACAATATCATCCTTGTTGGTAGCCCCCGGCATTCAGACATGACAGTACGGGTTCGCCAAAAGCAGTATGATATAAACTTCCGTATTGTGGATGTTGACGAGAAAGACAAAAAATACAAAAAAAAATACCGTAATGCCGGCGGATCATGCGGTCTACACCACCGGGCATTTTACACTCGCGTAAAGGAAAAGGGCGAAGCCAACGCTTATTATGACCTGAAGTTTACATTGAAAGGGCTGCAGACCTATAGAAACAGCATTCATGTACGGTCTAGCGAGAAGTTCAGCTACGCCAAAAACCTACGGGCCCGGACAAATTGTGGTGTAGGGCCTACCAAACAGTTGCCATCTAAAGGCGTTACTAAATTATTCTATCAGGCCAGCCCCCATTATCGCCAGCAGGTGGTTAATGAAATACGCCGGGAAGCCGCCGACGACCTAGGCCGCACCATAGCCCGCAAGATCAAACGCCGCTCTAACCAGCATTATGTGGCGTTAGCTGAACGCCTGAACCACGGCGCATACTATGAAAATCAGTATAACGACGCGGTGCAGGGTTTAGCCGCCCTGTTTACATTGATAGCAAAGAACTAAATGCCTCTAATAGCAGAGGGCGTTTAGTTCACCCTATGACTGGGTGAAAAGCAAAGAGAATGTTACAGGCACAATCACACCTATGGAATCAAGCCCTGCAATTTCTTTCAATTTTTCAATGCCCGCTCCCAAATCAAACTCATCAGCATCAATTAGCACAGGCTGTGCACTGTTCACGATGACTTGCGTGGCAGAAATTCTGCTAACAAAAACATCCATATCCACATCAGAAGTAACACCGTGCAAATCAAGCTGTGCCTCCAACGTGACACGGGTACGTGCGCCCACGGCCATCGCCTCATAGGCTTTCAGGTCCAGCTGAGTTTTGACAGTGAACTCAGCATATTTTGCCGTTTCAAACAAAAAATTACCCATGCGCTCATTGCGAATATCAATATTGGTTTCAACGCTTACGAGGGGAACAGTAAGTGTAACGGCACCATGGCTATCAACCATACCCTCCATGGCAGTGAAATGATGGACTTCGCCAATTGATCCATTTTTTACAGAAACAAAGGCTATATTTGATTGGTCAGCGACTATATGCCAGCCAGCCTCAGACGCGACTATTGAACCAGTGCAAAATGAGAGCGCCAAGGCAGCAGAAGCAAGCAAGGCAGAAACAGGTCTAAACATTATCATCTCCATGGATAGCTATAGAATGGCAGTCACGATACAAAGCCGCCTCTGAATGGTCAACTCACCATACACGCCCTTGGCTAAAGCCCTCTTTATCTCACCACCAAATACTTGCTGCCATAATGAAAAAGCGCAGAGATTACTCTCTGCGCCTTCCTAACCTGTAGCAATAAAGGGCGTCAGCTTAACTGAATGCATCATCCCATGAGCCTTGTGTGGCTGCTTTGGAATATTCAGTGGCGCGGTTTTCAAAGAAATTGGTGTGTTCAACAGCATTCAACATGCTGTCCAGCCAAGGCAAGGGGTTAACATCAATATTATACTCTGGGTCCAAGCCCACTTGCTGCAAGCGCCTGTCAGCAATATAGCGAATATACTTTTTCACATCTTCGGCCTCTAAGCCTTCAATGTCGCCCATTTCAAAGGACAAATCGATGAAGGCGTCTTCATGGATCACAATTGTTAGGCAGGCTTGTCTAATTTCTTCGCGCAAACTGTCATCCCACACCTCAGGGTGCTCGCTGATCAGCGTGTTAAACAGTTTAATAATGCTATCGCAGTGCAGGCTTTCGTCCCGCACAGACCATGTAATAATCTGGCCCATGCCTTTCATTTTATTGAAACGGGGGAAATTCAGCAGCATCGCAAAACTGGCGAACAGTTGAAGCCCTTCTGTAAAGGCCCCAAAAACACATAATGTTAATGCCGCAGACCTGATATCCGTAATATCAAAGTCCTGCATATAATCGAATTTATCCTTCATTTCCTTATACTTAAGAAAAGCGGAATATTCGCTTTCAGGCATACCAATGGTATCTAGCAAGTGGCTGTAAGCAGCGATATGGATGGTTTCCATATTCGAGAAAGCAGCCAGCATCATCTGGATTTCAGTTGGTTTGAAAAACTGGCTATATTGCTTCATATAGCAGTTATTCACTTCGATATCGCTTTGGGTAAAAAAGCGGAAAATCTGTGTCAGCAGGTTCTTTTCACCGGCAGAAAGCTTCTGCGCCCAATCACGCACATCTTCCGCAAGCGGCACTTCTTCCGGCAGCCAATGAACTTGCTGCTGCGTCAGCCATGCTTCATAGGCCCAAGGGTACCGAAATGGTTTGTAAACATGCCGTTCTTCAAGCAATCCGCCATGTGCAATTTCGCCATCTTCAGACATCAATTCTAAATCCCTTGGGTAAACTGTTTCTATTTGCCCACAAGCGTACAGCACGGCGGGAAATATAGACTGGTATTTTCATAAAACACCAAGGGCCTCGGGCCCTCGGTAAAACTCTGGCTATTATCAAAACGCCTTAGGCCTTACTGGCAGGCCAGACATTCTTCATAATCAGTGGAGGAAGTTGCAACGGCGGCTAACTCCAACTGTTCTTCGGTCACAGCCTTTGGCTTTGTTGTGCCTGTTGCAATCACTTCCGCTCGGGCAATCGATTTAGAGCGGCAATAATACAAGCTTTTCAGCCCTTTTTTCCACGCCTGATAATGAATTTGGTGCAAGTCACGCTTATGCACATCTGCCGGCAGGAAGATATTCACAGACTGCGCCTGCGAGATATGTTTTGCACGGTCCGCAGCCAGATCAACCACCCAGCGCTGGTCCAACTCAAAGGCGGTTTTAAACACTGCCTTTTCATCATCCGTGAGGAAGTCCAAGTGCTGCACAGAGCCTTCATTCACTGTAATAGATGTCCAAATCTCATCTGTATTTTGGCCTTTTTCTTCAAGAAGTTTAGCCAAAAACTGGTTATGTACAATGAAGTTTCCAGAAAGCGTTTTCTGGTTATAGCTGTTCGCCGCAATTGGCTCGATGCCGGGGCTGGCGCCGCCACAAATGGTAGAAATAGACGCTGTGGGCGCAATCGCTGTTTTGTTAGAAAAACGCTCCATCATGCCGTAATCGGCAGCATCAGGGCACGGCCCGCGCTCAAAGGCAAGCTCTTCAGAGGCCCGGTTGGCTTCTTTCTCAATATGCTTGAAAATATTGAAATTCCACGACTTCGCCATGCTGCTTTCAAACGGAATCATATTCTGCTGCAAGAAACTGTGGAAGCCCATCACCACAAGGCCAACAGACCGTTCCCGCATGGCAGCATACCGTGCTTTCGCCATTTCAGTTGGGGCGCGGTCAATGAAGTCCTGCAAGACATTATCAAGGAAGCGCATGATATCCGGAATAAAATCACGGTTATCTTTCCACTCTTTATAATGCTCCAAATTCATGCTTGAAAGGCAGCAAACAGCGGTGCGGTCATTGCCCAAATGGTCAATGCCTGTTGGCAAAGTAATTTCAGCGCACAAGTTTGATGTTTTAACTGTCAGGCCTGCCAATTTGTGATGCTCTGGCATCTGGCGGTTCACTGTGTCTGAATAAATAATATATGGCTCGCCCGTTTCAACACGCGCTGTCAGGATACGAATCCACAGGCTGCGGGCAGAAACCGTGCGCACAACATGGTTGTCTTTCGGGCTTGTTAAGGCCCACTCTTCATCAGCTTCTACTGCGCGCATAAAAGCGTCTGTCAGCAAAATACCGTGGTGCAAATTGGGTGTTTTACGGTTTGGGTCACCGCCTGTTGGGCGGCGCAGCTCTAAAAACTCTTCAACTTCCGGGTGGCTAACCGGCAAATAAATAGCCGCTG
>JAESQS010000337.1 GCA_016765035.1 Kordiimonadaceae bacterium
CACTTCTGGGCCGGGGGCATCAAGTTTTACTGGCACTTGCACATAGTCTCTTAGCTGTTGTTCAACACGGCCTTTTTCGCCTTCCGGGACAAAAAGCATCATAAAGCCACCGCCGCCAGCGCCCAGCAGTTTACCGCCAAGCACACCAGCCTTGCGGGCATCTGCATAGATGTTTTCCACAACAGGCGGGCATATTTTATCGCTTAAATCCTTTTTGAGCATCCAGCTTTCATGCAATAGCTCCCCAAAAGCATCCAGCGGCTGATCTCCGAGCAATATGGCGCGCGCTTCTTCGGTCATGGCCATCATTCGGTGCAGGGATTGCTCTTTGCTTTTGAAGTTTTTCACTTTTGAAGCGGCGACATCTGAGGCATGGCGGGACACACCGGTGAAGACAAAAATTAACCTGTCTTCCAGTGCCTTGAGGCGGCTTTCTGGCAGGCGGATGCGTTCAAGCGACAGCGAACCATCCTTGCCAATGCGCCCATAGTTGAACCCACCAAAAGCAGCGGCATATTGGTCTTGCACGCCAACAGTTTCGCCCAGTGTGTGGCGCTCAATGTGGTACACGCGTTTTGCCATTTCATCAGGCGTGGATTGTGCGCCTTTAAGGGCGTCTAGTGCTGTTAGAAATGTTACGCCAAATGTTGAACTGGAGCCGAGGCCCGCGCCGTGGGGCAAGTCCCCGGAATAAACAACATCAAGCCCAGAAGGCAGCGTGTCATGGGCAAGGGCAGCGCGCACAAATGGATGCTTGATAGCGCTAATTTCGCTTACGTCTTCCAGCTCACGCCAGACCACCCGGTAGCGAAATTTATCAAGCGCAGGTTTTTGTCGTAACGTAATATAGATATGATGGTCGATGGCGGTGGACAGAAAGCAGCCGCCATGTGCCTTGAACCACTCGCTATAATCTGTTCCGCCCCCAAAAAAGGAAACTCTGTATGGCGCTCGGCAGACGATCATATATTTTTCCCCTCGCCCATTTATCTAACTAAAAAACCATTTTCACTGCTTTCAACGCGGTCTCTCCAATAATTCAGCAAGTCCGCTAGCGTGGTTTGGTAGGGAATTTCGGGTTTCCAGCCGGTGTGGGCTGTAAATTTTGATGTGTCAGGCACTTGCAAGTCTGCGTCTATCGGGCGCAGCCTGTCAGGGTCTGTTTCTATTTCCAAACTGTCTTTTATGGGGGACAGAGCGATTAGGTCATTCAATATATCGCCGATTTTACAGGTGTGGGTGCCCCCAATATTATAATAACCGCCTTTTTGAGGGTTTTTTGTCACCAGTAAAAAATAGGCGCGCACTGCGTCGCACACATCGGCCACTGTGCGTAGGCTTTCAAGGTTGCCAACTTTAATAACTGGCTTAACAAGGCCTGCTTCTGCCAAGGCTATTTGTTTGGCAAATGTGGATTCTGCAAATACATCCCCGCGACGAGGCCCTGTGTGGGTGAACATGCGTGTGGTCATCACCGTCATATCAAAGGCTTCTGCGTAATAGCGCCCAATCAGGTCCGTGCCGACCTTGGAAATGGCATAGGGGCTTGCAGGGTGGAAACTACATTCTTCGCTAATCGGCAAATCTTCTTTAGAAACGCGGCCAAATACTTCAGAGGAGGCGCAGACATGAATGATAGCTTTAGGCGCGTATTTTTTGAGGGCTTCCAGCACGCGCGAGGTGCCTTGGATGTTGGTTTCATAGGTATCGAGCGGGGCATCAAAGCTTGTTTTTGGGTAGCTTTGTGCGGCCAAGTGAAACACATAATCCGGTTTAACGTCTGAGACTACTTTGTCGATTGATTGACTGTCGCGTAAATCCCCATAGTGGCAGAAAACCCGGTCTCCGGCATTGATGCGTTCAATGTGGTTAGAGAGATTATCCAAGGGGCTGCGCCAGCGCATTAGGCCATGCACTTCCCAGTCTGTATTGTCGATAAGAAAGTCTGCAAGGTGGGAGCCAACCATGCCTGTGATGCCTGTAATAAGTGCGCGCATTTTAAGTGCTCCTTACGGTGTCAAAAAACGTGGCAAAAACTTTGGTCATATACTCAAGTGCGTCTGCGGTTAGGCTTTGGTGGCACGCAACGGCAAAGCCACGATCCATCACTGCATCTGCGCCCTCAAGTGTGCCGCTGGTCTTATAATTAAACAGGTTGGTGCCGGGGTGGCGCGCTAAATTTCCGGCGATAACAGGCCGAGTTTCTACGCCGTTTTCATTGAGGAAACTGCAAATTTCATCACGGCTAAAAGGGGCTGCTTCCTCAACAAGTAGGGGGAAGCCAAACCAGCTATGCGTGGAATTTTCAGTCTGCTTTTGCGGTTTCAAAAAGCTATCATATTGGGACAGCGCCTTATTAAGATATGCGGCATTTTGTTGCCGGGCTGCTACAAAGCCGTGTAATTTATCCAACTGCACGAGCCCCATGGCAGCTTGTGGCTCTGACAGGCGCACATTGTAGCCTTCGTTTACAAAGGTGAAGCGTTCGTCATAGCCAAGGTCTTCACTAAGCCAACGGTCTTTATTTTTTACATCTCTTATCCAGCCATGGGACCGCATGATGCGCATCATGTCGGCTAAGTCTTCATCAGCCGTGACACAGATACCGCCTTCCAGCGTGGTGATATGGTGTGAGAAATAAAAGCTGAAGCTGCCAACACGGCCAAAGGACCCTACTGGCTTGCCATCATATGTTGCGCCCATGGATTCGCAGCAATCTTCAATGAGCGTAAGCTTGTGCTGGTTACAAATTGCAGTAATGGCCCCCATGTCGCAGGCGTTGCCGTATACGGGCACTGTCATGACAGCCCGAGTTTTTGGGCCAATGGCTTGCTCAATGGCTTCCGGCCTTACATTCATGGTTAAGGGGTCGCTGTCCACCAGCACTGGCACCAAGCCGCGCTGGATGATAGGCCACAGGCTGGTTGACCATGTAAGCGCAGGCAAGATAACTTCATCTCCGGGGCGCAAATAGTCTTCGGTTTTGGTGGTTGTCAGCGCTGCTAACATCAACAGGTTTGCCGAGGAACCAGAGTTGTTACTCACGCCGTTTTGATAGCCAAGCAGGCTACAAAAACCTTCTTCCAGCGCTTGCACCTTTGGCCCCATGGTGACGCGGGTGGTGAGCATTTGCCCCGCAAGGGCCATCACTTCTTCGGGGCCAAACGTGGGGTGGTGTAGACGCACTTTGGGGTTTGCAGGGTCAAAAACAGGTTCAGCATTTTCAGCCCACCAATTTTCCATGGCATCTTGTACTGCACCAAAATCGTTAGCGTTTTTTGGCATTAAAATGGCCCTCTGAATTCTTCAAGTTCTTTTTGTTCCCCTGCCGTGGGTAAGGTGCTTGCCTCTATGCCGCATAGGGTGGCTGCTTTTTCTGCAACTGAGGTTGGACTGGGGTAAAATACATCTTCTAAATTGCGTGTTGTTGGGCAGGTGGTAGGGGCAAAGCCCATGCGCGCGGCTTGAAAGCTGTTTTGGTTTTGTGCTTCAAAAAGGCGGGAAATTATTTCTGCGCCAGCACCACAAGATGCCCAGCTGTTATCAACAGTGATAAGTCTGCCGGTTTTTTTAACTGATTTCGTAATTGTATCCATATCTAGCGGGGCGAGCGAGAGTAGGTCAATCACCTCAGCGCTGATGCCTACTTCGGCTAATAGGGTTGCGGCACGGAGGCAATCCGTCACTGTGTAACTCATGCCAATAAGCGTAATATCCGTGCCTTCGCGCAGCACACGCGCTTTGCCAATTTCAATTTCGTATGGATCAGTTGGCACTAGACCTTTGTTGGCGAACAACAGCCGGTGCTCGATGAATATAACCGGGTTATTATTACGAATTGCGGCAATTAAGCCGCCTTTGGCATCATGCGGGGTGGTGGGGGCAAGGATTTTAATGCCGGGGACATGCATAAAAGCAGCATAGGGCGCTTGGCTATGCTGGGGGCCTTGGCCCCAACTGCGGCCAATGCTGGTGCGCACAACCATAGTCACTGTCATTTGACCATCTGACACATAATGATATTTAGCCGCCATGTTGATAAGCTGGTTCATGCAGAGCATCAAAAAGTCCATACGCTGGTGCACGTGCACAGGGCGCATACCAGCAAGGGCTGCGCCGATGGCAACCCCTGTCATCGCATCTTCAGCGATGGGTGTATCAAAGTTACGGTCAGCCCCGAATTTTTTATGGAGGTCTAGGGTCGTGCCATATTGGCCGATGGCATCATCTACGCCTTGGCCCATGACAAAGACGCTTTTGTCTTGTTCCATTTCTTGCGTCAGCGCTTCATGCAGCGCTTGCCCGTATGATATGGTGCGATTATTCTGCATAGATATGCTGCATCATAGCGGTTGGGGCGGGAAAGGCTCCGTCTTCAGCAAAAGCGAGCGCGGCAGACAGCTCTTGCTCGACCTGCGCATCAATTTTTTGGGCTTCTGCTTCGCCTAACTGGTTGGCGATACGTATAATATCATCAATTTTTTGCGCATCTAGCAGGGCTTGGGTATCTCTGAACCCTTTTTTATGGTCATCA
>JAESQS010000338.1 GCA_016765035.1 Kordiimonadaceae bacterium
AAATCACTGACAACAACTGAAACTGGCGAAAAACTCCGAAAATTACATGGTTTGGTCGAGGAAACCACTGAGGGCTTTACCCTTCGGTTGCCAAGCGCGATTGTCTTGCGTGAAACTTCCAGAACACAGCAAAAAAATGCATTTAATACGCCCTATGCCCCTGCTGTTCTTACCTCTGCTAATGTTCCGGATGCTGATGGAGGGCAATGAGATGAAACATTTTCAAGGGTTTCGACTGTATCAATTGGCATTGCTTATAGGGAGTTTGTTCTTTCTCTCTATCGTCACGACAACAACCGTGTCTGCGGCCCAAGTTCGCGGCAGAATTGATGGCTTTGACCCTTACCGTAATATGGTGATGCCTGCCAGAGGTATCCTGATAATATTGTATCAGCGCCATAATAATGGAAATTGGGTGCCGGTGGCGCAATCGAAGAGCGATAATGGCGGCTTTTATTATTTCTACAACCTTGGCTACGGTTACTACAAGGTTGGCCCCACCCTCTATAATGCTCAAAGTTTACAGGTTCATAATAATAATTTACATGCCGGTTGGGATATTCCGGCTTTACGTTTGAGGTGAAAATGCATCCTTTATTTCAAGTAAAAAATAGTCCGTATTCAGCGGCCCTATTAGGTTTTTTGGTTTTCTCAGCGTCAGGTGCAGTTATTGCTCAAAACCAGTGCAATGCTGAGGTATCAGCAAAAGCTTTTCTGGACCATGCGGCAACCCAGGCCAACAGCTTTTCTCAACGCGGTGCGGGAAGCGCTGGTGGCAGTTGTTTGGTGCACGGTGTTTCTGCCATCACGAATGCGGGGTCAGAGGCAGACAAAGTGTGTGAATTTGATGCTCTGTCTATTGTTATGAATGAAGGCTGGCGCTTGGACAGTATTACTTTTCATCAAGTGCAACCGAATGCGCGGCTGGAAGCCAACGGCGGCAGCAGATTTAAACTGGGTGCTGCAAAAGGCACAACCAGTCAGGTTACGCTTGTCAGCTTCAAAATTTGCGGCCCGGAAACAGATTGGCACGCCGCTTTTTAAGTGTATGTCCCCTTCCTAAAATAAGGCATTTCCAGCCCTTTAAACATGCTCGCCACGGCAGCAGGGGCGAGGGCAGGGCTGCCTTGTTTGGTTAATAGCTCACATTCTTGTGATGTAGCAGTGTGCAAGAAGGCTGGTGTGGTTAGCCCCCAGCGCATAAGCTGCGGGTTAAAGAGGCGTATTATGCCTTTACATTAAGGGGTTTCAGATGAAAAAATTTATGACAGCGACACTTGTTGCAGGCTTGATGATGGGCAGTGCAGCCCTTGTGGGCACAGCCTTTACGGGGGGGGCTATGGCCGATGGTCACAGCCACGCACAGCATTTTGATGGTGCGGCACTGGATGCTGTACTTGCAGTGCAAAGCGACGAAATGAAAGCGCGCTATAAGTACCGCCACCCAAAAGAAACGCTGGCATTCTTTGGTATTACGCCGGGCATGACAGTGGGGGACTTGCTGCCGGGTCGCCCAGGGTATTACAGCCGCATCCTTTCCTCCTACCTTGGGGAAGAAGGTACAGTGGTTGGTATTGATTATAACATAGACATGTGGGCGGTTTGGCAGGAAGGCAAGGACGAGTTCCTTGAAAAACGCGCAAATTGGGCCGAGACATGGACTGAAAATGCCAAAAAAGAATTGGCAGGCAATGGGGCGGCTCTTGCTGCTATGGCGCTGGGCGCTGCGCCTGCGGACCTAACCGGTAAGTTGGATGCCATTGTGGCCTTTAGGGCGATGCACCATATTAACCGGTTTGAGCATAAAGGGGGCCACCTTACGAACGGCCTTGCTGCCATGTATGCGGCGTTGAAGCCGGGCGGTATTGTGGGCATTGTGCAGCACCGTGCACCAGAGGGAAATAGCGACGCGTGGGCTGTTGGTGACAACGGATACATAAAGCAAACAGCGCTGGTTAAAAGCATGGAAGCGGCTGGCTTTGTATTTGATGGTGCCAGTGAAATAAACGCCAACCCAAAAGACATGCCTACAGAAGAAGACAAGGTATGGCGCTTGCCGCCAGCATTGGGCACCAGCAAAGACGATGCTGAATTGCGGGCCACGATGCAAGCTGTTGGCGAAAGCGACCGCATGACACTGAAGTTTCATAAGCCTGAGTAGCCAAGAGAAACAAACGGCGGCAGGCAAGGGCCTGCGCCGTTTTGTCCATAAGGGTTTTACTATAAATGCTTTGGATATGGTTTTGAACAGGGTTAGGCTTGGCCTGTGTCTGTAGTTCGAGATACTAGTGTATCTCTTTAACTGGTTACATCATCAGCCCGAGCTGGTGGTGAAAAGTAAACCGGAGACGAACATAATAAAATATAGAGGAGCATTCAAAATGGCGAAAATGGGGATAACAAAGGCTCTTGCTGCTGTTGCACTGTTGGCAGGCATTGCTGTGTTGCCGGTGCAGGCGGACCATCATGCAAATATTGTGGCGGCAGTTGCCAATGAGGCGCGGCCAGCCGATGATGTGAAACGGGATGGCGACAGGAAGCCCGCAGAAGTCCTTGCCTTTTCTGGTGTAAAACCGGGCATGACCGTGGTGGATATAAACTCTGGCAGTGGCTATTACTCAGAGATGTTATCCTACGCTGTTGGCGCTAAAGGCAAAGTGTATGCGCATAATGGGCCTATTTATTTTGATTTTGTGAAGAACCAAGTGGCAACGCGCTACACGGACCGGCTGCCAAACGTTATTCAGCTTGCTGAAGGCTCTGAAAATATCAATGTGAAAGAAGGCAGCGTTGACCTTGCGATGATTGTGCTCGCGTATCATGATTATTATTATTTGCCCAAAGGCGGACGTTCGGAATCGGCTGATGTGGCGGGTGTGCTATCCACAATTTATAAATCCCTGAAGAAGGGCGGCGCCTTTGTGGTTGTTGACCATGTTGGCCCTGATGGCTCTGGCCCAGAAGCAGGCAATACAACACACCGGATTGAGCCTGCCTTTGTGATGGAACAAGTAACGGCTGCGGGCTTTACCTATTTTGGAGAAAGCAGTGTGCTGGAAAATGCTGCTGATGATGTGGGGCAAAGTGTTTTTGGCAAAGATATTCGCGGTAGAACAAACCGTTTTATCTATAAATTTGTAAAATAAGACAGTGAGATGCACCTATTTGAAGGCAGTTGGCTAACCCGGGTAGGGGAGGCTTGCTGCCTTTTTTAGGGCGTATCTGGTTTAAAATGCATCACCGGTCCACTCCCGGCTTACTATCTGCCCCAAAGCACCCACTAGGATTTACTGTTGGGTGGTTGGGCCAAGAGAGTAAGCGGGGAGTGGGCCGGTGATGTACTCATTAAAACGGATATGCTCTAATGCAGAGGCGCCTTAGACGGCTGCGACGCTTTTTTCTGTCATAAGCTGCTGTAATTCACCGGACTCGAACATTTCCCGTATGATGTCACAGCCGCCAACAAATTCGCCTTTGACATAAAGTTGCGGAATTGTGGGCCAGTCTGAAAATTGTTTGATGCCGTCGCGCAGTTCGCTATCTTCTAGCACATTATACGTTTCGAATTTCACACCGAGATGTTGCATAACCTGACTGACCACGGAGGAAAAACCACACTGCGGAAAGATAGGTGTACCCTTCATAAAAAGGACCACATCATTTTCAGTAACATACCCTTGAATGCGTTCCGTAATACTCATGACCTTCGTTCCTTATTTTACCTGTTTCACGCAACACATAAGGGCTGCGGTACATTTTTCCAAGGCTTGTTTCATAAAACTGACTAAATTAGTCTTATTTATTGAAAGCGGCGGTTATTCAGGCACGCTTGTTTGTAGGGCAAGGGCATGTAGTTCGCCGCCCATACGGCCTTTCAGGCTTTTATACACCATTTGGTGTTGCTGCACGCGGGACTTACCGCGAAACCCTTCAAAAATAACATGAGCCGCATAATGGTCGCCATCCCCTCGTAGGTCTTCCATTGTTACTGTGGCGCCGGGTAAATCTTCCTGAATGAGTTTAACTATGTCATCTGAGACCATCGCCATGAACTGTAATCCTACTATATGATACTACTAAATTGAAACTGAGTACCAGTATAGCAGCCTTGGGTAGGGTCCGTCACCCCACTATAGCGCAAAGTTTACTTGCATTGTTACTAAATTTATATTGGTAATTTTATAATTTAGGTTGTATTTAGGAATGGTTTTGATGTAGGTTGTTTTCACGAGATTAGCACGACCGGGGATGGTTGCTTTTCTGCCGTTTCAGGACTTGTTTTAAGGTAGAAAGGCACCATAGAGACTAGCCAGCTGATTGGTTGGCAACAACGTAAGGCCGAACTATTGCGGTGTTACACAACGTTAAGGTGAGGCCGGTGATGTGATCACCGGCCTTTTCCATATTCTACCCACGGGAGAAATATGCCCTCCCTATTTTCCCTTTTGCATGTTTGGTTGAAAAGCAGTGTTGTCTGTGTATAATTTGCTTGGTATGCTTTACTATTATTGAATGATTTCAGGGATTTGCAAGCGCGTGTGGCAAAAAAAACTGGTTGGTGCAACCAGTAATAGTGGCACGTTGGACGGGTTTGGGTGGACAGAAAATAGTGACTAAACCAAACAGAATACTTGTGATTGGGGATGATGCGCGCAGTTTTTTGAGCGTGGTGCGGTCGCTTGGCCGCTGTGGCTGTATTGTTGATGTGCTGATGCACCGCCCTAATATTGTTTCTGCAAGCTCGCGCTATATCAACCAGAACCATAAAATTGCGCCAGTTGCCCAAGATGCTGAAAAATGGCTGCGGGGTATGGCACATCTACAGCGGGAATATGAGTATGACTTGATTATTCCTTGCGATGACAGTGCTCTGCTTCCCTTTATGCGCCTTTTGGACAGTCCCGCTTTTGCCGAAGGGGAGATGGATAGCTTAAAAGCGGCCACAATCGCCACACCGGGGTCTCGGGCCTTTGACATATTTTACGATAAGAAGAAAACACTGAAAGCCTGCAACGAGCTATATATTCCTGTGGCGCGCCGGGCAGATGCGGTTGCGGGTTCTTTTGAAGACTTAACATTCCCGCTGGTTTTAAAGCCCAACAGCTCTTTCACACTAGAAAATTTGGCAAGCAAAGACTGTGTTTCCATTCTGCACAACATGGAAGAAGCCAACCACGCTATTGCAGACCTGCCAGTTCCTGCGGCATATTTTCTGGAAGAGTTTTTTGATGGCGTTGGTATCGGTATTTCTGTGTTGGCATCCGCAGGGCTCGTTACCCATGCCTTTCAGCATATACGCATTGATGAAGGCGTTAGCGGCGGCAGCAGCTTACGCCAGTCAATGCCGCTTGATAAACGAATGCTGACTGAAGTTGAACGCTTTGCGGATTATGCCGATCTGGAAGGCGTAGCCATGTTTGAATTCAGACAAAACAGGCAAACCGGGGCGTATATTTTGTTAGAAGTGAATGCGCGCTTCTGGGGTTCTTTACCGTTGGCGATTTATGCGGGCGTGGATTTCCCCGCTTTGTTACTGGCTCGGCAAGCGGAAAAGTTACTAAACCTCCCTCGGCCACTTCCTGTTCGGTGCACGGCACCAGCTCGATTAACGAAATATAAAATGGGACGCAGGGCGCGGGCTTTGACGGCCAGCTTTTATGACACTTTACGAAAAATTGCGGCAGCTAACGGCTTGGCGGAAAAGGCCAATGCAGTTTTGCCTGTCTTTGCAGGTGGACTGCGGGTTTTAGTGTTGCGTGAGAAAGTAGACAGTTTCGCTTTTTTAGACCCAAAACCTTTTTGGGTCGAGACGACAGGGCTTCTGTCTATGGTTCTAAAAGGGGTCAGTCGGCGACTTGGCCTTTCAACGCTGTTGCGTGCACGGCGCGCCCGTAAAATTATGCAGAAATTGGCAACAGGTCGTCGCCCTCTTCAGCGTATTTTAATCTTATGTTATGGGAATATTTGCCGAAGCCCCTATGCAGCGGCTGTGTTGGAAAAAGCTTTGGAGAAGGCCGCTAACACTACGCAGAAAATCGATTCTATCACAGTCTGTAGTGCTGGTTTTCATATGGTAGAAGACAGAGGGTCTCCTGCGGACGCGCTTGAAACGGCGGCACAACACAGTGTTCGATTGGAAAAGCATAGGTCCAGATTTGCTGATGCGGGGAGTATCGAAGCCGCAGATTTGATTATTGTGTTTGACGAACAGAATGAAAATGATCTAGCTGCTTTTTACCCTGATGCAAAAGCGCGCTGTCTTAATTTAGGGGATTTACAGGTGAAACCTCAAGATATTACAGACCCTTATGGTCGTGGTCCCGAGGCTTTTTCTACCTGTTATGTGGCAATAGATGCTGCTACTGCGCAGTTTACTGCCCTGCTGGAAACACCATAGATGGCAGTTCATTCCTTTACCGGGGCTAGGCTCGACAAGCCAGTTTCGCATGTGCCTGACAGGCCAATCCTGACAGTGGTTGTAGACACGGAAGAAGAGTTTAACTGGAATGCTCCTTTCAGCCGCGCCAACACAGGGACAAAATCGGCTACCAGCCAAGAGCTTGCCCATGAAATATTTGACCCGCTTGGCATTGTGCCAGCCTATGTTGTGGATCAGGCGATTGTAGATTCTGATGTTGCTAGCGACTATTTTTCTGGGCTTAAGGCGGCAGGGCGCTGTGAAATTGGTATGCATTTACATGCGTGGCTCACCCCGCCCTTTGACGAAGACGTCTGTGACTATAATTCGTTTCAAGGTAATTTGCGGCCCGCGCTTGAATTTACAAAAATGTCTAATTTAAAAAATGCCATCAGCCAGTGTTTTGGTGAGGCACCGACCATTTTTAAAGCCGGGCGTTATGGGGTTGGGCCGCAGACTTTTGATATTTTGAAACAACTTGGCTTTAAAATAGTTTGCAGTGTCACACCGCACACCAGTTATGCGGAAATTGGAGGGCCCAATTTTCACGGCTTGCCTGCAACGCCGTTCTGGATTGATGAAGATAGCAGCTTGTTGGGTTTGCCGTTGACCCGTGGTTTTACGGGGGCAGCCGCCGCGTGTGGCCCCAAACTAAAGGGCCTGTTTGATTTTGATATATATAAGCGGCTTAAAGTCCCGGCAATATTGTCGCGTAGTGGTTTAGTAGAGCGTGTAACCTTAACGCCTGAAGGTGTGCCTGCTGCCGATCAAAAAAAGCTGTTACAGCGTTTGTTTAACCAAGGCGAACGGTTCTTTTCGCTTGCGTATCATTCTTCCAGCATGGGGGTTGGTCATACGCCCTATGTACAATCAA
>JAESQS010000339.1 GCA_016765035.1 Kordiimonadaceae bacterium
CCCGGTGTATCTTTTTCAACAATGAAACAGCTAATACCGCCAGCGCCGTCGGCACCCGTGCGGGCCATCACCAGATAAATATCGCTTTCGCCAGCGCCTGAGATAAAGGCTTTGGCACCATTGAGAATATAGTCATCGCCGTCTCGAACAGCTTTGGTTTTAAGGGCTGCTGCGTCAGAGCCTGACCCTGCTTCTGTCAGGCAATAACTGGCCATATTTTCAAGGCTAATAAGGTCAGGTAAAAAAGTGGCTTTTTGCGCGTCATTGCCATAACAATCTATCATCCAAGACACCATGTTATGGATGGAAAACATCGCTGCGGTTGGCGCACACCCATAAGATAATTGCTCGAAAATCAGGACAGATTCTACGCGGGACAGCCCACACCCGCCCGCTTCTTCACTAACATAAATACTTCCAAAACCAAGCTCCCCAGCAGGTTTTGAAACCTCGGCAGGCCAAACATGGTCTTCGTCCCATTTGGCTGCAAAAGGGGTAATTTTATCAGCAGTGAATGCCCGTGCCATTTCCTGAATAGCGCGCTGGTCTTCGTTCAGTGAAAAATCCAACAGTTTTCTCCGTTAGTGTCAAAAATAAACTGCCCAGTGATTTACGCACCACGGGGCAGTTTTGTTCATAGGCTACTGCTCTACAGATGCTTGTTTGGTATCAATTGGTTTGCCGTTAGCATCCCAAATTTCAACCTCACCAAGCCCCAATGAGCGCACACCTTTTTCAATTTTAGCTCTGTCTCCAACAATCAACCAAACCAGTTTTCCTGGCTGAATAGTAGCTTGCGCTGCCGCTTTAATCTCCTCCAGGTCAAGGCCTGCATATTTCGCCCGCAACGTTGAAACATGGTCATTACTGCGGCCAAACCTGTCATTCGACAACATGCTGCCAAGCACTGACCTTGCAGTTTCATACTGGCCGGGCAAACTATTCACTCTGTTGGCAATAAGGCGTTTGAGTTCCTTCGCCGTAGCCGGTTTATCGCCTAAATAGCCCTTAAATTCCTTGCCAAGTTCAGCAATGGATTCTTTGGTTTTATCGGCCTGTACCGGTGCATATACAAGCCACATACGCTGACCGCGCGCGCCTGTAGTGATTGTGCTTGCACCATAAGCCCAGCCTTTATCTTCCCGCAGGTTCATATTCACCCGAGCAGTAAAACCGCCGCCCAGAATGTCATTCGCCATCTCGTGGGTCATATAATCTTCATGGCCCGTTGGCGGAAATAAATGCCCTGCAAGAATAAGCGACTGTGGCGACCCCGGCTTATCCACAATAATCACCCGGCCTTTTTCAGGCAGAGCAACAGAGGCAATATTTTTCGCAGGAATTGGTGTTTCAGGCGCTTGCCAGTCCCCAAATGCTTTTTCAAGCGTCTTTGTTGCTTCTGCCAGTGTAATATCACCAACCATAAAGATTGTGCCATTGTCAGGCCGGATCATATCAGTGTGGAAAGCGACAAGATCATCTCTGGTCAAGCCTTCAATGGCGGCTTGTGTTCCAGACCCCGTAAGAGGCACACTATAGCTATGGCCTTCTCCATACAAAAGGCCCGGCAAGGTGCGCAGCGCCAATTGAACTGGCTGGGCTTTTTCCTGCGCAATACCTGCAATCCAACGGGGACGAAGACGGTCAATTTCGCTTTGGGCAAATGCCGGGTTTCGCACCACATCAGCAACAAGAGCAAGCGATGCCACCAAGTTTGGCTTAAGCGCCGACAAATTCACTGTGCTCATATCAAGGTTAGAGCCTGTAGAAAGACTCGCGCCAAGGCGTTCCGCCTCTGCTGAAATATCAAGCGCAGAACGCGTGCCGTGCCTTCATCCATCATACCAAGAGCAAAAGATGCCGTGCCTAACGGACGACCAGCATCCGCCGCATAGCCCGCATCAAATTGCATCGCCATCGTAACAACCGGCACTGTCGGGCGATTTGCCACAACAACCTTCAAACCATTTGCAAGAACAGCCTCTTCAATCGCCGGGAAAGAAAGGTCCGGCATGGTGCCAACCTCAGGCATACCTTTACTGCGGTCAATGCTGGAGGCTGTTGTTGTATATTTCTCTTTTGGCCGAACAGTGAGCTGATAATAGCCTTGCGACAACCAAGTAGTTGCAGCCTCCACCACTTGGGCCGCAGAGGCATAATTTAGCCTTTTCAGCGATTCAGCATAAGCATTGGGGTTGCCTGTATAGAGTTCAGACCGCGCAAGCGCTGTGCCCTTGCCACCAAAGCCACCAATAGCTTCAATACCGCGCAAACTGCTAGCTACTATGCTAGTTTTAGCCCGCTTTAATTCTTCCGCCGTTGGGCCATTTGCCAAATAGTCGTCCATAACGTCATTTATCAGGCTATGCACTTTGGCTTCGTCAGCACCCTTTTTCAACGTCACTTCAATTTCAAGCATACTGGCCAGCTCAAAGGGCTGCATGCTTACGCTAACACTCACCGCAAGTTGGTTTTTATAAACCAGCGCTTGGTACAGGCGGGAGTTTTTACCCCGACCGAGAATACGCGCAGTAAGCGGCAATATATCTGCATCTGCATTGGTGCGCGGTGCAACGGCCCTTATACGCGAAATACGAACCTGCGGCGCTTTTTCATCTACCATTTCTTCAATGGTGTTATTAATCCGGCTTGGCACCCAAGACTTATGCGCTTTTAGGGCTGGCCCTGCTTCAATATCTCCAAAATATTTTTCCATCAGAGGCTTGGCTGTTTCAGCGTCAATATCGCCTGCCAACACAACAACTGTATTCGACGCCCCATAATATTCGCGGAACCAATTTTTCACATCGTCTAGGGACGCTGCAGACAAGTCTTCCATCGAGCCAATTGTAGAGTGGCGATACGGATGCCCAACAGGGAAAAGCCCTTCCAACTGGCGGTATTCCACCATGCCGTATGGCGCATTATCGCGTTGGCGCTTTTCATTCTGCACAACACCAATTTGGTTATCGAGCTTCTCTTGCGTCACAGCACCCAGCAAGTGGCCCATGCGATCACTTTCCAGCCACAAAGTGCGTTCCAGCGCCGGTGTTGGTACATTTTCAAAATAATTGGTGCGGTCAAACCATGTGGTGCCATTCAGCGCTGTGGCACCCACGACTTCCAGTGGCTTAAAAAAATCATCATCATAATTTTCTGACCCATTGAACATTATATGCTCAAACAAA
>JAESQS010000340.1 GCA_016765035.1 Kordiimonadaceae bacterium
CACTTCAATAATGTCAGAGATTTGCGCTACATCAAGGCTGGCAGCAACACGCGGCATAAAGTTTTTACCGGTTGTTGTTGCAGGGGCCAAAATCGCGTCATAGTCACCAGCAATGCTGAGTACGATAGCCGTGAGTTCTTCTGCCAGAGGGTGTTCGTAGGCTGCGCTGTCAGCAACAAGTACTTTCGCCACGCCATCAATTTTAGCAGCAGCTTCAGCAACTGAACCACAATCGCTACCAGCAACAAGCAAGTGTACATCGCCGTATGCTTTGGCGGCTGTTACGGTTGCTAGTGTTGCGTCTTTTACTTCTGTGTTGTCGTGTTCGACAAAGACGAGAGCCGTCATTAGATCACTCCCTTTTCTTTAAGTTTGCCAACGAGTGCTTCTACGCTTTCAACCATAATGCCAGCTTCGCGTTTTGGTGGTTCTTCCACTGATAGAACAGTGATGCGAGTGGCCATGTCAGTGCTGTAATCAGCAGGCGTTTTCATGTCGATAGGCTTACGCTTGGCTTTCATGATATTTGGCAGCGAGGCATAGCGCGGTTCGTTCAGGCGTAAATCAGTTGTGATCACAGCAGGAAGGTTTAGCTTCACTGTTTCCAGGCCGCCGTCAATTTCACGCGTAACATTTACGCTGCCATCTTCAAGGGCAACTTCAGAAGCAAATGTACCCTGCGGCCAACCAAGAAGTTGAGCGAGCATTTGCCCTGTTTGGCTGTTATCCCCATCAATGGCTTGCTTACCAAGCAACACGATGTCAGGATTTTCTTCAGCCACAATAGCTTTCAGCACTTTGGCAATGGCTAGTGGTTCAGCATCGTCATCATGCTGCACTAGGATGCCGCGATCGCCGCCCATAGCGAGACCTGTACGAATTGTTTCCTGTGCCGCCGTTGGGCCCACAGATACAATAATAATTTCTTCCGCTTTGCCAGCTTCCTTAAGACGGATAGCTTCTTCAATAGCGATTTCGTCAAAAGGGTTCATTGACATTTTAACGTTGGCGAGTTCAACGCCTGTGTTGTCAGATTTAACGCGGACTTTCACGTTATAATCGACGACCCGTTTGACGGGGACCATGATTTTCATGGAGTCGGTTCTCCCGGTTATTGTGCAGGGCAGCAAAGCCCTCATTTTTCAGTGTCTATTGAGTTGGCACAAAACGCGCCAGCCCTTGAGAAATATAAGGGTTCACAGCGATAAACTAAGCTGAAACCCAAGTCAATGCAGTGCAACATAAACTAAACCCGGAACGCATTATATTTGCGTTTTAACGGTTAGCGCCGGGTATCCACAATACATCTTTTGTCCCTTTATCATTTAGGTATCTCGTTAAGACAAATAGGTGATCTGAGAGCCGGTTCAAATATTTTATTGCAATTGGGTTAATTGTTTCGGTTCTCTGAGCCGCTATTGCGTGTCTTTCAGCGCGTCTGGTGACGGTGCGCGCAAGGTGTAAATAGGCGCTGGCAGAACTGCCGCCGGGCAAGGTAAAACTTGTAAGCGGAGAAAGGTCTGCATTCATTTGGTCAATTTCGCTTTCCAGACGGGTCACTTGCTCGTCTATTATGCGAAGCGTTGTTTCGCTAGGGCTAAAATCCTCCCCAGGAGTTGCTAAATCAGCGCCTAAATCAAACATATCGTTCTGGATGCGGAATAACATCTCGTCTGTTTCGCCGCTGGTTGAAAGGCGGGCAATGCCGATGGCAGAATTTGCTTCATCAACGCTGCCGTATGCATCAATCCGGGCGCAATCTTTTGCGACTCGCTTGCCGCCAGCTAAGGATGTTTCACCTGTGTCACCGCCACGGGTGTAAATTTTGGTTAATTTTACCATACAGACCTACAGCACCCTTCAGGACGCAACCGCTGCCAACACAAGAAAAACAAGCGTTGAAGATTGAAATAAAATGCGAAAACGCATCATTTTGTTGGCTCGGCCCCTGTTTTCGGGGCCCTTTTTGCCTAGCGTCATGATACCCATCAGCAGCACAACAAATGTAGCAAATGCAGAAAGGCCAGCAAGTATTAAAAGGGTTGTCATTGTCTATAGATATCCTTTTGGGTTAGGCTTCCCCTTTATAATAGGCGCCCATTTGCAACCTTAAGGCGAAATACTGGATAAAGCCTTTGACAGCGACAGTGTGTCACAGCAAAATCGGGTCATACATCAATTGTACCGGGAGTGGGTGCTGTGCGGAATTTTTTCAGACATTTTTTTGTTTTATCATTGCTGATAGGCATCGGCTTTGGCACGAGCTTGCGAGCTGCCGAGCTTAAAGACGGTGAAATTTTGGTGAATGGGCACATAGTGAGGTCCCTTCAAGAGGCGTTTGATGAAGTGGCTCCCGGTGGCATTATCCGCATTGGTCCAGGGGTATTCAGGCAGGCCGGGATATTGAAGAAGAAAAACGGCGTGCATATTAGTGGTACTGCAGACACTGTATTTGACGGTGTTGCCGCAGGGAACAAAGCCGCATTTGTGATTGCATCTAACGATGTCACTATTGAAGACATTGGCTGCCGAAATATTTCTGTGAGGGACCGAAATGGGGCTTGTGTTCGTCTTGAAGGGACGAATTTAACGCTTAAGAATGTAACATTCACTGACAGTGAAAATGGCCTTTTAAGCGGGCGCAATTCTGGCAAAATATTGATCGAGGATAGTGTTTTCGAAAGGAATGGGCGTGCGGGGCGGTCCCACAGTGTTTATGTGGGCAGTGGCGAGCTTACGATTTTGCGGAGCAAATTTCTTAGTTCAAAAGATCAGGGGCATGAAATTAAAAGCCGGGCATCACGTCTTGTTATTAAAAATTGCATTATAGCCAGCCTTGAAGGCGATGACAGTCGGCTTATAGATATTTCGGATGGTGGCATAGCTATAATCCAAAATAACTTACTGGTCGAAGGCGCTAACACTGTCAATTGGCAACTGTTTTCGTTTGGCGTGGAGAGGTCTAAATATAGTACCAATATGCTCAGGTTGGAGAAAAATGTTATTGTTACGGACAGAGAGGGTGGCTCTGAAATGGTTCTTGTTGGGAAAGGGATGCCCGCGCCCATTGTTCGGAATAATATTATAGTGGGTAAATTCATCAAGCATGACTGGTCTGATGAGAATATTATTTACAAAAACCGTGCTGAATTGAAATGGCCAGAAGCCCCCGCCCTTCCCGATTGGGACCCGCGTAAAAAATAAACCAAGCTTACACGGTCCAGTCCGTTAAGTAGTTTGTAAGAGCAGTTTGAAAAAACCTCATCAGGTGCCTAGGGGCTTATGGTCAGGGCGCTGCCGCCCGTTCGTTTCCCTTCAGTGGGGAGCAATAGTTTGAGTTTCAAGGTCAGCGCGCCCACAACAGGCACAGCTTCGGGCGGCGCAGCCAAAAAGGGCATTGCTTACGGAGCATGTGGGTGTATCGCAATCACTGCAGCAATCAAGGATGTCGGTTAAAGCCCGCTGCATCTCCCTCAGTGCTTTGATTTTTGCTTTCACCAGTTGGAGGTGAGATTTGGCTGTTGGGCGCATGGTGGCGCAATGATCGTCTTTTTCGACCATGCCCAACAGGCTTCTGATATCTTCAAGGGGAAAGCCAAGGTCGCGGCAACGACGAATGAAACTGAGGCGTTCCATATGCGTGTTGTCATAAATACGGTGGCCACCTTCCGTACGGAAGGGCGGTGGCATCAGGGTGATGCGCTCATAATACCGTATTGTCTCAATGTTCACGCCTGTTTTGTTGCTTAACTTTCCAATCGACAGTCGCATGTCTTTCCTCCATAAACTTTAAGGGCACAATAAATATATAGGGAAACGTTTATGGCATTCAATATTGCGCTCCATAATGCTTTTACCTTCTATATAAACGTTAAAACCCCAAAATTATTCCCTTGAATTTATTGCCGCAAAAGATTGCAGCCTTAAACCGTGTGAACAGGCAATCTACTTCACAGGGCAGTATAAGGCTTTGATCAAGAGCAGATGGGAAAACGGGCACCGTGCAACAGAAGCCTATGAAAGAAAAGGCAGTGAAGGCTGTAACAGGCCTTAAAAGCCTAGCGATGCTTTTAGGTTTGCTGCGCTGATGCCTTGATCTCGCAGGCTTTTCAGCGTTGCGGATTTATTGCGTTTGGCAAAGCGCACGCCTTCCTCATCCATAAGCAATTTATGGTGGGTATAATGTGGTGTTGGTAAGCTGAGCAGCCGCTGGAGGATAATGTGTATGTGGGTGGCATGGAACAAGTCTTGCCCGCGTATAATATTGGTAATGCCTGCCAGAGCATCATCCAGCACAACAGCGAGATGGTAACTGGTGGGCGTGTCTTTGCGGGCGAGTACCACATCGCCCAAATCATAGGGTGTTGCCGTTACGGGGCCCTTTAGCGTGTCTAGCCATACCAAGGGGGTGCTGAGGCGCTTTAACGCTGCGTCTAGGTTTAGCCGCCACGTATGGGCGTCGCCGGCATTCAATTGAGCTTGTTGTTGCTGGCGCGATAAATGTTTGCAGGTGCCGGGGTAAAGGGGGCCATCAGGGCCGTGGGGGGCTGAGGGTGCCTTGGCTATTTCTGCTTGTATTTCTTTGCGGGTGCAGAAGCAGGGGTAAACTAACCCTTCGGCTTTTAAATCGCTTAGGGCGGTTTCATAATCTGCAAAATGATTGGACTGTTGGCGTACGGGAGTTTCCCATGTGAGGCCGAGCCAAGCTAGGTCTGCATATATCGCCTCGGTATATTCTGGCTTGCAGCGTGTTGTGTCTATGTCTTCGATGCGCAGAATGAAGCGGCCACCATGTGTTTGCGCCTCCCGGTAAGCATACAGAGCTGAATAGGCATGGCCTTTATGCAATAAGCCAGAGGGGCTTGGTGCAAAGCGGGTAACATAAGGCTCTGAATTTGTTGATTTCTCCTGCATTCCAGTATCATAAAAAAGCAGCGGCAGAAAAGCTATAAGGATCTGTGGGTGGCCTTAGAATGATTGGATACAGGCCAGTGTATTTTTAGGCTTGCGGTTGACCCCAATACCCCTGCCCTTTAGACATAATAGCTATGGAAACAGACATTGATATTGCTGAAATTGGGGCGCATTTGGATGATGCGGCCCTTGTGGAAACTGTACGCTATATTGGGCCAAAGTCGAAAATAGAGCTGAACGCCATTGGTATTATCACCGTGGGAGATTTGAAGCGGGTTGGTGTTATAGATGCGTACCTGACCATTAAAGGGACAGGGTACCCGGTGACGATTAATTTTGTCTGGGCCATGTTTGCAGGATTATTGGGTGTAGATTTTCATCTGGTGCCACCAGAATTTAAAGAAGCTGTGCGCGCGCAGCTTGATAAGGCATAGAGCATTTTAATTAAGATACACTCTAATGCCAGCCCCTCAATAAAATGCAACATAAAGCTTTGTAAATGTATACTTACGCGGTATCCTTGTAGGGTAAAAGTCAACGGTATGCCTGTGGTTGTTCGGCCGATACTGTGTTTCGCGCCAGAAGTGTGTAGGCATCATTTAAACAGGGATTTGTTTTTATGGGTGTCCAGTTTACACCCGAAATTGTACCAAGGGGGGCTACGATTGCCTCTCTAGAAACAAGCCCTGCGCTTGTGTTGAATGCCGACTATCGGCCACTGAGTTATTTTCCGCTAAGTCTTTTGCATTGGCAAGCCGCGCTAAAGGCTATTTTCCTCGAAAAAGTACATA
>JAESQS010000341.1 GCA_016765035.1 Kordiimonadaceae bacterium
CGTATTCGCGCGGCGATCAAAGGGGCCTGTAGTGCTGGTGCTAAAGCGCTGATCGATGAAAGCCTTTATCCGGTAGCCACAGAGGGGACAGCCTATGTGGCGCCGCAAGTGCTGGTGGATGTGAACCATGATATGGCTTTCATGACTGAAGAAACCTTTGGCCCCTGCGTGGGCATCATGCGGGTGGAGAACGACGAAGAAGCAATTTCGCTGGTGAATGACAGCCCTTATGGCCTGACAGCCAGTGTATGGACATCAGATGATGATGCAGGATACCGCATAGCAAAGCAGTTTGACGTGGGCACGGTGTTTCTTAATCGCTGTGATGCCCTTGAGCCAGCACTGGCTTGGACAGGGGTGAAAAACTCTGGGCGCGGCTGTACATTGTCAGCATATGGCTATGATGCAGTAACTCGGCCAAAATCCTTCAATTTTGTTTACAGTGGATGAAAGAGAAATACGATGACGAAGCCATCTGCGCTGACCACGAATTGGAATTACCCCACTGCCATGCATATAGGCGAAGGCCGTATCCGCGAAATCGCGGATATTTGCAAAGCACACGCAATTAACAATCCACTGGTTGTTACAGACGAAGGTGCGGCTGCGTTACCATTCACTGCTGAAATATTGGATATATGCAAGGAGGGTGGGCTGAATGTTGCGCTCTTTAGCGATGTGCCAAGTAATCCGACTGATGGCTGCATAGAGGTGGGTGCGCAGGTGTTTCGTGACGGCAAGCATGACGGTGTGATTGCACTGGGCGGTGGCAGTGGTTTGGATGCAGGGAAAGCGATTGCTTTGCTCGCTGGCCAACGTCGCCCGCTTGCTGATTTTGAAGATGTTGGTGACAATTGGTTGCGTGCAAATGAAGGGACCATCGCGCCAACCATTGCTGTGCCAACAACGGCAGGAACAGGCTCAGAAGTGGGGCGTGCTTCTGTTATTACTTTTACCGAAAAGCATGAAAAGAAAATCATCTTCCATCCCAAAATGATGCCTGTGGCTGTTATTGGCGACCCAGCACTGGCGGTTGGGTTGCCCGCTGGGTTGACGGCGGCCACCGGTGTTGATGCCTTTACTCATTGTTTTGAGGCATATTGCGCACCGAGTTACCATCCGATGGCGGACGGCATCGCGCTTGAAGGGATGCGGTTGATTAAAGAATGGCTGCCAGTGGCTTATGCGGATGGCAGTAATATAGAAGCACGCACCCATATGCTGGTGGCCGCGAGTATGGGGGCCACTGCTTTCCAAAAAGGCCTCGGTGCTGTGCATTCGCTTAGTCATCCCGTGGGGGCAGTTTATAATGCCCACCATGGTTTGGCTAACGCAATTTTTCTGCCCTATGTGATGGAAGAAAACCGACTGGTTATCGAAGATAAGATGGTGCCGCTCGCCAGCTATTTAGGGTTGGAAGGCGGGTATGACGGGGTGCTGGCATGGGTGCTGAAATTGCGCCGTGACCTAGGTATTCCGGCTGGGGCTGAAAGCTTGGGCCTTAAAAAGGAAGATATCCCGATGCTGGCGGAAGCCGCGCTGAATGACCCAACCATGGGCGGGAACCCTCAGCCCTTAACTGCCGATCAGTTAGCAGCTTTGTACACGCGCTCGCTTGATGACCCTTTAAGGTAATGTTCTGCGGACACTCAGGTAAAAACGGATACATGTAAATGCTGGCTACTAGGGTTTAATTGCCTGAATTTTCTGAGGTCTGTTCAAGTAGCCATTTTTTAAGGGCGATTGTGGGGGCATAGGAGGTGCGGTGCGTTGGTGTCACCAAATAATAGCCTTCATCACTACGTGCAGGCACATCTAGCAGGGTGACAAGCTCCCCGCGGTCTAGCTCTGTTTGAATTAGGAAGCGGGGCAGCAGGGCCACACCCAATCCTGCAATGGCGGCTTGTGTTACAAGGGCAAACTGCTCAAACACCATGCCCCTTTCTGTAGGCGGCGTGACAGTATTTTGCTCAAACCAGTTGGCCCATGCCTGAGGTCTGGTTTCCAAGCCCAATAGGGGAAGTTTTGCAACATCCTCAGGGTGCTTGGGGTGATGTTTGAAAGGGTGCTTTGCAATGAGAGATGGCGCAGACACCGGAATTGCCTCTTCTTTCATCAGGAAAGTGCTGTCGGTGTTTGGCCAATTGGGCAATCCAAAATGGATGGCTGCATGAAGGTCTGCTGTGTCAAAATCAAAGGGGGACAGTTTGCTGGTAAAATTCACCGTGATCTGGGGGTTTTGGTTTAGAAAGTCAGGAAAAAGAGGCATCAACCACCGCATACCAAAGGTGGGCAGTATGGCAAGGTTCAATATGCCCCCTTGCTGGTTTCGCATGGCATTGAGAGACCCATTCCGCACCAGCTTTAGGGCTGCCCCTATCTCTTGAGCATAAATTTTCCCTACTTCGGTAAGCTGAATGGATTTTTTTACGCGGTGGAACAAGGCGACATTTAACTGGGCTTCAACCGCGCTGACTTGTCGGCTTATGGCGCCTTGCGTCAAGTCCAGTTCCTGTGCCGCCGCTGTGAAGCTGCCGCACCGAGCCGAGGCATCAAAGGCCATGAGCATGCTTGTACTAGGAATAAGGCGTCGTTGGCTGGACATAATATATTACTAAAGCTCATGCAGTGGTGACGATAAGTCGTTTGTGGAAAACTTCCTGTAGGCGCATGGTAAAGGAGATAATTCCTTCTTTCAATGGCTGATGGGAGGAATAACTCTGAAATATTCTTCTTATAGAATGCATGATGTCAGGTCATGCATTTGGCATATAGTACAGACATGAAAAAGGGCTAACCCATGACTATTCAAACAGTTGTAAAAAAGAAAAAACATGTGCCAGTAGCAAGGGAACAAGCTTTTCTCGATACAATTGAAAACGCCAAATATGACCGTCAAATCATTGCTGGTATTAAAAAATTTTCTACTGGTGCCGTACCGGAAGATATGCAGGGTTTTTATTCTACTGAGGAGTTGCAGGCGCTAGAGGCCCTGAAAGGCACCGGCCTTGATGTTGAAGCCCGAATGCCTGTTAAAATCACCCGGCATTATTTTGAGCAGGCCAAAAACAGCAAGCCTATTCAGGTGTTGGTAAAAGCAAGCCCGGCAGAGACATATGACCTAGACGGCGCTGAAGACCCCGGCAAGCAGATGACCTATAGCCCGGTGGAAGGCTTGATCCATAAGTATGAGCTTGGCCTGATTTATGTGGTTGGTACCTGTTCGGCCCATTGCCGTTTTTGCTACCGCGAAGAATTGATCGCCAAAAAAGATATCACCCGAGAAGACGGCACTGTTGCCCCCAAGGGTATGGCCGAGATTGCCGAGATTGTTACGTATGTGAAAGAGCATAATAAACTGGTTGCAGACAATGGGGGCAGGCACCCTGAAACTGGGCGCGAGAGGCTGCGCGAAATTCTGATGTCAGGGGGAGACCCTCTGGTACTTACCAATAAAAATATTGGGGCGTGGCTAGCTGCACTGTCAGAAGCAGGTATTGAATCTATCCGCATTGGCACCAAGGAAATGGCCTTTTACCCTGACAGGTTTGATGCCACCTTCTTTGATATGCTGGATAAATTCCATGCTGTATATCCTGAGACAAAACTGCGGATCATGATCCACTTCAACCATCCGGATGAATTTTTACAAAAGGATGAAAAAGGCAAGTATATCGATAGGCCCGGCGGTGGCCTTGAGTGGTTGCCCAGCACAAAGAACGCCGTTACCCAATTGGGCCGTAGGGAATGGCTTACAGTTGATAATCAGGCCCCCATCATCAAGGGGATCAATAATGACCCTGATGCCTTGCGTATCATGCAGCGGGAATTACGGCGCAATAAAGTTGAAAACCATTATTTCTTCTGTGGGCGCGATATTGTAGGCCACAAGGCCTTTAATGTGCCGATTGAAGAAGCGTGGCATATTTTGAACGAGTCCCAAAAAGGCCTGTCTGGCGTGGAAACCCATGCCCGGCTGTCTATCACCCATTACAAAGGCAAAACCGAAGTGGTTGCCGTTAGTAAGGAGCCCGCACCCGGTATTCCCGGTGGTGACAAAGGGGTGGTTATCATGAAGCTTTTGCGTGGGGCGGCTGATGCGCCAGACCGGGGTAAAATCACCATCCTTGGCCGCAACCCTGAGGCTATTTGGTTCAGCGGCTATAATGACCGCGTTATTTTTGATGAAGCCGGGCTTTTTGACGAAACCCAGTAAGTATTGAAGGGATGAACATCCGTAGAGGTAGCTCCTTACCGCTCTAGCGCATTTCCGGTTTACTATGCATCACCGGCCCACGCCCCGCTTACTCTCTGGCCCAAACCACCCATTAGGATACACTGTGGGGTGGTTGGGCCAGAGAGTAAGCGGAGAGTTGGGCGGATATGTAACCAATTAAACCGAATACGCTCTAACTCTATGGCAATAGCAAAGATTTAACCGAGCGGAGCGATGTAACAACAGCATCGGAAAGCTGGTCAATTTCAGCTTTTTCCATAGGTGTTGAAAGGGCAAAAGCGCCTGTATGGATCATCATGATGCCATTGTCATAAAGCGTATCAATAAAGCCAGTTAGGGCCTTTTTCTCAAGCGGGGTAGGATGGGATTCTCTGTAGTTTTTCGGGGCCTCGGCTTTTAGGTGAAGCCGCATCAGCGAGCCGGTGCCTGTTACACTGGCGGGTACATCTGCAATATTAATCGCGTTTAAAAGGCTTGCGCGGGCATAGTCACCGAGTTTGTTTAGGCGTTCGACAGCTTCTTGCTCGAATAATTCCATGGCCACTCGCCCTGCTGTCATCGTCACAGGGTTCGCTGAAAAAGTGCCAGAATGCGGCAATTTTCCATTCACAAAAACGTCCATAACGCCCTTGCTGCCAGCAAGGGCACCAACGGGGAAGCCGCCACCTATCATTTTTCCCATTGCGGTTAGGTCTGGTGCGCAATCAAAACGTGCTTGCATACCGCCAACTTCACTGCGGAAGGTGATAACTTCGTCAAACATCAATAAGGCACCGTTGGCCTTTGTCCATGTGCGCAGGGCCTTCACAAAGTCAACGTGGACAGGCACCATGCCAACCCGGTGCGGAATGGGGTCGATTAGCACGCAGGCAATATGGTCTGCATTATCCTCCAACAGTGCCACGGCCTTTTCTGGGTCATTGAAGGGGAGAATTATCATATCCTCCAGGAAAGATTCCGGTGTTCCTTGCGCCAGCGGCACGGCATTTGGGTGGGTTTGCGCGCCCCAGTTTTGCGGTGTGGGGGCCTGGCTGACTTCTGCATAATCATAGGCGCCGTGGTAGCTGCCTTCAACTTTGGCAATTTTGGGTCTTCCTGTGAAGGCGCGGGCTGCTTTCATGCCAGCCATAACAGCCTCTGTGCCTGAATTGACAAAACGAATTTTTTCAAAGTTTGGTGATCGGCCACACATATGTTCTGCAAACAAAAGCTCGGCTTCTGTTGCCATTGTAAAAGCAGAACCTAGGCTGAGTTGTTTGGTGACGGCAGCAACGATAGGCTCAAAGGCGTGTCCATGAATGTGGGAAGCCATATTGTTGGCGAAATCAAGCCGCTCAACACCGTCTACATCAACAACTTTGCAGCCTTTCCCGTGTTGCACATACAGAGGGTTGGCACCCCGTAGCAATGTATTGCGGCTAACCCCGCCGGGCAGAACTTTTTTTGCCCGGTTAAAAAGTGCTGCACTTTTGGGGCTTTTACTTTCCGACATCGCTATTCTCTTTTTTCATTGGCGATAGGGGGGAGCAATAAGGGAGGCAATAAGGGGGCATCTGTTTTTGCACATACCTCGTCAAAGCTAATGCCGGGGGCTAGCTCGCGTAGGCGAAAGCCCTCTGCCTTAATGTCGATAATCGCTAAATCTGTGTATATGCGGGAGACAACTGCTTTGCCCGTTAAGGGATAGCTGCATGTTGATACCAGTTTGGAAATACCGGTTTTTGTGGTGTGCTGGCTGATAACAAAGATGGTTTTTACCCCTGCAACCAAATCCATAGCGCCACCAACGGCAGGGATTGCATCTGGTGCCCCAGTTGACCAATTTGCCAAATCCCCATGCTGGGAAATTTGCATGGTCCCCAGAACACAGACATCAATATGCCCGCCGCGTATCATGGTGAAACTATCGCCGTGGTGAAAATAGCTGGCACCCGGCTCGGCCGTAACAGCCTTTTTGCCTGCATTGATTAATTCTGGGTCTTCTTGCCCGGGGGTTGGTGCAGGCCCCATGCCCAGCAAACCATTTTCGGTGTGATAGATGAACTCGCGTCCTTCAGGCACAAATTTGGTCACCAGTTCGGGGATGCCAATGCCCAAATTGACGTAGGAGCCATCGGGGATATCTAGCGCAACTTGTTCAGCCATCTGTTCGCGGCTCCAGCCTTTCATGCTCATGGGTACTGCACCCCTTTTGCAATAAGTTGGGACTCTATGACGGGTTGGGCTACTTCTACCACGCGGTCCACATAGATATTTGGTGTTACAATATGCTCTGGGTCTAGCGCGCCAACCTCAACGATCTCTCGAGTTTGCACAATGGTTACAGTGGCTGCTGTGCACATGATGGGGTTAAAATTACGGGCTGTTTTATTGTATATTAAATTGCCTTTGGCATCGGCCTTCTCGCATTTAATAAGGGCATAATCAGCCGTTAAACCATATTCTAAAACATAGTCACGCCCTTTGATAAGGCGTGCTTCTTTCCCTTTTGCAAGGGGTGTCCCCACTGTTGTTGCTGTATAAAAAGCGGGAATGCCCGCGCCGCCAGCACGAATGCGTTCTGCCAGCGTACCTTGCGGTACAATTTCCAATTCGATTTTGCCTGCCCGGTACAATTCAGGGAACACTTTGGAATGGCTGGAACGGGGGTAGGAGCATATCATTTTTCGTACTTGCCCAGCACCAATAAGCGCTGCAAGCCCCACTTCGCCATTGCCTGTATTGTTATTGATGACAGTTAGGTCTTTTGCTCCTTGGTCAATTAGGGCATGAATTAATTCTGTGGGGCTGCCTGCTTCACCAAACCCACCAACCATGATGGTCGCGCCGTTAGGGATATCGGCAACTGAGGCGGCAACGGTTTTGATGCGTTTATCAATCATTGTACGAGATCATTTTCTAGGGGCCCTATCACTCTGTCTATATGAAACAGGAATTAGCATAAGGCCGCAAGCTACCAATGCTCAATAACGCATTACATATTGTAATGAAATAATGCTGTGTAGATGCTGTGTAGATGCTGGGAGGGGCTAGGTATGGCTATAGGAACATCCCTGTACGCTATATTTATTCATGATATTTGGACAGTATAAATTGAAAGTGAGCGCCCTTTGTAAAAGGGGTGTAGCTATGGCGCAATGGCATCATTTTTTACTGGTTAGATAATCTATTTGGCGGGTGATAATTTCTCGTAAAACGCCAAGGTCAACGTCATCCAGCTTATTGATATAGAGACAGGCTATTGATTTTTTATGTTTGCCTAATTTGGCATAAAGCGCTTCTGCCCCTTTGAATTTTTTACCAACATAAAAGGTCATATTTGCTTTGCGCGGTGAGAAACAGGCTATTGGTGAATTGCCTTCTCGCCCTGTCTTATACTGGTAGTAGCGTGAGCCAAACCCGATAATAGCGGGTCCCCACATAACGGCGGGAAGGCCGGTGATGGCCTTGTACATTTCCAGCGCAGTTGCTGCATCTGCCCGGCGGCGGCTGTTTTCCAGCGCACTGATGAAGCCTTCAACGGATGCGGTCGTGGGTTTTGTTTGGTTCTCAGCCATGCAGTGCCTTCCTCTCCTGTATGGTAAGTGGGCGTGGGCAGGCCATTACGCGGCCTTATCTTGCTGGAATACCCTCAGCTATATTGGAGTGCTTGAGGGCATATGTCCAGAATAGTATAGTTGTATAAGATAAACCATAGAGATAGTTCGGGGCCTAAACCATTGTATACTGCCCGGCCCTGCACGGAAACATAAGGTGTTGGTGTTTTAGGAAGGGCTCGTGCCAGAGCCTACGGGTTCATTTTTTTTTGCTTTTTAATTTAAATATCATTTGATTTGTAAAGTAATTTACTTTAGTTTCATAGGCTCCTCATGGCGGAAGGCTGGGCCGATGGCTGAACGATCATTTCATAAAGAAGTGCAAGATTTAAAAATTGGAGACGGCGAAGAGTTTCGCGGTGAAGGCATTCTAGCTGTCACCAAAGCCCTGCTGCAA
>JAESQS010000043.1 GCA_016765035.1 Kordiimonadaceae bacterium
AAAGCCGGTAAAAACCGCGAGAATGCATCAACGGGCCTATATGTATATCCAAACCTGATGGCCGCCGACATTTTGCTTTATAAAGCGACACACGTACCAGTGGGCGAAGACCAAAAGCAGCACCTTGAGCTAACCCGTGACATCGCACAAAAGTTTAACCATGACTTTGGCGTAGAGCTTTTCCCCTTAACGGAACCGCTTATTTTAAAAGAAGGCGCTCGGATAATGAGCCTGCGGGACGGCACCAAAAAAATGTCGAAATCTGACCCATCAGAGTTCAGCCGCATCAACCTAAACGATGATACAGACACTCTGGCGCAAAAAATTCGCAAAGCCAAAACAGATGGTGACCTTTTACCTGCCAAAGCAGCCTTACTGGCTGACAGGCCTGAAGCGAAAAACCTTGTGTCTATCTATGCAGCCCTTACTGACCGCGAGCAAGACGCAGTGTGTGCAGAGTTTGAAGGCAAAGGCTTTGGCGACTTTAAAAAAGCCCTTACCGAAGTGGTTGTGGAAAAACTGGCACCCATTACCAATGAAATGGCAAAATTAGAAGCAGACCCCGCCTACATAGATAGCCTGCTAAAAACCGGTGGTGAAGAAGCGCAAGATATGGCGGCGCCAACATTGGCAGAAGTTAAAAAGACCGTTGGGTTTTTAGGCTAAGCTGCACAGCCGCAAGCATAGGCTGATGGTCGCGCATTAGGGCTTGTTCAGCCTTGGTTCAGCTCGCTCATGATACTGTGAACAGATACTAGTTGCCTGCCCTTCTCAGCTCGGTATACTTAACGGGTAAACCCCTTGAAGGGCTGCAGTAGTTTTGGGGAAAGAGGTAAGCTTATGAAAACGATTAAAAACATATTCCTAGTTGCTAGTGCCCTAATGCTAGGGGCCTGCACAGCGACTTTTCGAAGTGACGTTGCCACTTTTCATGACCTTACAACACCCGGCGGTGAGCGTATTATGCTTATACCTATGGACCCTGATAAAAAAGATAGCCTTGAGTTTCGCCAATATGCTGCTGACCTGTCTAGCCATCTCAAAAGCTATGGTTATCAGGAATCGGGGGATTCAAAGCCAGACTTGATCGCAGGTTTTGATATCACAATCAGCGAAGGCCGTGAAAAACTACGCAACCGGCCTTCTGCTTTCAACTATTGGAACAGCCATTGGTCATGGGGCAGCTACTGGGGTAACCATTATGGGTATCACAGCAGTTTTGACCATCATAACAATAACCAGATTGTAGCAGGCACCGTTTACACAGCCATGCTTACGCTGGAATTGCGCACACCTGAAGGCGATTTGGTATTTGAAGGCCGGGCAGAAACAGAAACCCGGAAAAAGGGCCTTCCAGAAATTATGCCCTTTTTGGCTAAAGCCTTGTTTCAGAGTTTCCCTGGCGAAAACGGCATTACGCGCCGTGTGATCATCCGCCCCCCTGAAGCTGAATAACTTCCTAACTGATTTACCTTTAAAGAGCCATTTTCTCGCAGAAAGTGGCCTTTTTTATGGGCTACAGCCACCGCCTGCAACACGTAAACCCCTTGACTTTAAAGCCAAACAGGGTACTTTGTTTTTCAAAGTACTTTGACCAACCTATGTGAGATCTTTATGTCAGACCTACCTATACCCACCAACGAAAAAAATGAAACCCGCGCCCCTGAAGCCGACTTGGCCTTGATAAAATCTATGATGCTTGCTGGCAGGCGCCGTATGGGCATTGATGGTGTGCACCTTATCGTTTGGGGGGCTGTGCTGGCTATTGCCTTTCTTGGGCAATATCTTTCAGTAGTGGGCATTCTACCTAAAACAATTTTAGGCGTTTGGTTGCCAGCCTATGCAATAGGCGGGCTTGCCTCCTATCTAGTCGATAAAAAAACACCCCGTCTTGCGGTAGAGAAAAACCTAGCCCTCTCTGTTTATAGCATTGCATGGAGCACGGTTGGGTTAGGCATAGCGATATATTTGATATTTTCAGTGATAGCAGGCACGTTTAATGCCTCTACTATTACAATGCTAACCACGGTTGGTTTCGCTGGGTCCTTTTTTATAGTTTCTGTCATTACAGGGCTCGATAAACTCAAATATGTTGCTTACGGCTGGTGGGGATTGGTCGCGTACTTTGCCTATTTTGGTACACATAGCCCTACACTCCTTCTGGTATTAAGTGCTGCCTGCATTTTACTGCTTCTTCTGCCCGGCTACCTCTTAAAACGAACACTTGGAGGCGAGGATTAAAGCGTGAGCGAGTATGATTACAGGGCCATAGACGACTTCATCCATTCTAGGGTGAGGTTGACGATCATGTCCTTTTTAGCCGCCGCAAGAAGCGCTGAATTTACCGAATTGAAAATCCAACTGAAAGTTTCCGACGGAAACCTAAGCACCCACCTCAAAAAGCTGGAAGAAGCTGAATATATTACGATCAGCAAACACTTTCAGGGCAAAAAACCACAAACGCGTATTGCTATCTCAGAAAAGGGAGATACGGCTTTTCAAACCTATGTAGAGGAATTGGCCCAGATGATTGGTCTGGGGAAAAAATAATCTCTCAAGGTAACATGGAATTTACGCCTTATTTTCCCCGCCCACACACCAATTGCCACTAAAAGGCCATTCTTTTTGCTTATTTGCCTTTGCTAAATGGCTGATATTGGCTACATCAAATATCAACCTTAGTAAAACTACACTCTATAGGGGGATCCATGGCTGAAAAAAAGGTCATTGCTGTTGTATTTGGTGGCCGTAGTGTCGAGCATGATGTCAGTGTTTTAACCGGCCTTCAGTTTCTTGAAGCGCTGGACCCCGGAATATATACCGGCCTGCCAGTGTATGTTGACCCCCTTGGCCAGTGGTGGACAGGCGATGCCCTTACGAAGCGGGGTCGCTATCCTATTGAAAATGGCAGCGCCAAAGACCTAACCGCACTAACGCTTGATTTAGCCACACCAGCCAGTGGCCAACCGCAGTTTATAAGCTTTCAAAAAAGCATTATGGGCGAAAAACGGCATTCCATTCCGTTTGATTTAATGGTGCCTGCTATCCACGGTACAAACGGCGAAGATGGCTCGTTGCAAGGCCTGCTTGACTTTGCAGGCATTCCCTACGCGGGGTGCCGGCCCCTTGGGGCTGCTGCTACAATGAACAAACTATTCTCCAAAAAGATCGCCCGTGAAAAGGGTATTAATAGTTTGCCAGAGCTTCTTTTAAACCGCCCAGAAAAAGGAAGCTTCCTCGACCCTGAAACAGTGCAGGGACAAGTCCGCGATGCCTTTGGCAGCGAGACATACCCCCTGATTGTAAAGCCATGTAATTTAGGCTCTAGCGTGGGTGTTAGCAAAGCGCATGACATAGACAGCCTGATAGCCGCCTTAATGGCTGCTTTCCGCCTCGACAATGATGTTATCATTGAGCCGTTCGTTCCTAATTTAGTGGAATATAATATAGCCGTGCGCCGCACCGCAGACGGCACAGTGCAGACATCCGCCATTGAACGCCCTGTGCGCGAAGCCGAGCTGCTCGATTTTAAAAACAAATATTTGGCTGGTGGCAACCCCGGCGGGCCAAAGCTTGATGCAGGCCCCAGCGAAGGCATGGCATCCTTAAACCGCGAACTGAACCCCTCTGAGCTTACGAGCGAGCAAGAAACTTTCATCAGAGAGAGCGCAAGCCAATTGTTTGATGCTTTAAGCCTTGCAGGCAGCGTGCGCATAGACTTTCTCGCCGACGAGAAAACCGGTGAAACTTGGCTCAACGAAGCCAATACTATCCCCGGGTCCTTTGCCTATTTCCTTTGGGAAGCCGCCGCAAACCCTATTAGTTTTCTCGCTCTTACAAGCGCTATAATAGAAGAAGGCTTTACGCTTTCTGCCCGCAGGCAAGGCGCGACCAGCGCTGATGCCGGGGGCGCTACAATTTTTTCACGAGGTTAAATATGCCCGCTGCCACCCTCTGGCATTCCAAAACAATTACCAATGCTAACACCGCGCAGGGTGCTGGTGTGCAGCCTTTCATCTGGTTGCACGGCTGGGGCCATGACTGCCAAGCCCTTAGCCGCATGGCGGACTTGTTTAAAGGCTGTGGAAAGCACACATTATATGACCTGCCGGGCTTTGGCGAAACACCCCCCTTAGCAGAAGGGGCTGACACCAGAAAATATGCAGACGCACTGGCGAGGCAACTAAGCAAAGTACCGGGCGGCACCAAAAGCGCAATCTTCATTGGCCACAGCTATGGTGGCCGGGTGGCTGTGCAATTGGCTGCCCATTACCCTGAAATGGTGAAAGCCATAATTCTAATTAGCGGTGCCGGGCTAAAGCGAAAACGACCTGTTACCTTCAAAGTGCGGGCTTTAAGCCTAAAGCTTCTTGGTCGTGCAGCACGACTTTGTGACGCTGTTTTTGGAACCCACTACCGCGACGCCTACATAAAAAACTTTGGTAGTAGTGATTACCAAAAAGCTGGCGCTTTGCGCGGCACGCTCGTCAGCGCCGTAAACGAAGACCTAACTCACATCGCTCAGCAAATTAAATGCCCAACATTATTGGTTTACGGTGCAGATGACACGGAAACACCCCCTGAGATAGGGCGGCGGTATGAAAGCCTGATCCCAATTGCACGCTTTGAGCTGCTTAAAGGCTATGGCCACAATGATATTCTCACCCGTGGGGCCTACCAATGCGAAGCCCTGATAAAAACCTTCCTAAAGGATTTGGGGGATGATTAATACGCTAACTGACACAGCACCTACGCTGATTGACCAGCTTTATTACTTGGTGCCGCTTGGCTTTCTGGCCTTATGGTTCAGCTATGAGCGTGGCCTGAGCCTCATGATGTTTTTCCAGCAGGAAGAATATGATGGGCCGCGCTTTATCAAATGGCTTCAACAAAAGAGGGGCTATGATAAAGCAGCATCAGGCTGGTTCCTTTTTGCCGGCATATTGGGTGCATTGTCCCATTTGCTGTTTGCAGAAAACATGCTGATGCAGCAGATGGGACCCCTCTTAATACCCCTTATTATTCTCGGGTTCCTTCATGGCATAATTATATCGAAACGTGTCCGTAACAATAATAAAAAACCTCTTGTTATCACCACCCGGGTAAAACGCATTCTATCTGTTTACCTTGGACTAGTGGTCCTTGATTTTAGTGTAATAAGTTTCCTTGCTAGCCTAGCGCCTAAAGGCGAACATTATGCACTGGGGGTTGCTTCTAACGCTGAAAGTTGGTTCAATACACTGACCTTCTCTGAACTGGCCTACAACTGGCAAACCGTTGCACTTGCTTTCTTGCTTATCGGTTTGTGCCAAGGCCTGCCTGCACTATTGGTACTTGCTACAAAACTGCTTGAGCCGATGGAAGAACGCCTGAAAGCAGGGTTTCGCAATGAAGCGATTGAAAAATTCAACAGGTTGAAACCAAAAGTCATCGCCATCACTGGCTCTTTTGGCAAAACGTCTACCAAACATATATTGTCGCATATTCTTGAGGCCGCAGCCCCTTCACTAGCCACACCGGGTAGTGTGAATACCGATATGGGCATCACCCGCGTTATCCGAGAGCAATTAAAGCCGGAACATCAGTTTTTTATTGTTGAAATGGGGGCGTATGGACCCGGCTCCATTGCCCGCCTTTGCAAATTAACGCCGCCTGACGTTGGGCTCATCACCGCCGTCGGCGCTGCTCACTATGAACGCTTTAAATCCCTTGAAACAGTAGCAAAAGCCAAGTTTGAACTCGCACAGGCCACTTTTACCCAAGGTGGCAATGTAGTCGTTAATACTGATGGTATTCACCCTGCGCTACTCGCCGAGCAAATCAGTAATACGCCCGGAAACTACTGCAAAGTGGGCACATCAGGGGATGTAAGCCTTGAAAGCTGCACCCAAACTGCCGACGGGCTGACCCTGCAAATTCAAGACGGCAACGAAGCGCACACCCTTAAAGTTCCGCTTTATGGCGCGCACCAAAGCGGTAACATTTTGCTAGCGGCAGCCTGCGCCCATTCCATTGGCCTGCCTTGGGCAGCCATTAAAGGCGCTTTGGCCTCTGTGCCCCAAATTCGCCATAGGCTTGAAGTGAGTAAAAACTCGTCTGGCCCGACTTTAGTGAATGACGCCTATAACTCAAACCCTGTAGGGTTTGCCTCAGCTCTCGGGTGCTTAAACTCGTTGGTTGGCGAAGGCGGACGCCGCATTTTGGTGACGCCGGGCATGGTCGAATTAGGTACAAAGCACGCAGAAGAGCATGAAACCCTTGGCAAACTGGCCGCTGAAAGCTGCGACATAATACTGGTTGTCACACCAGCACGTATCCCCACTTTCCTGACAGGCGTGCAAAAGGCAAACAACGGCAAAACCACCGTTATGACCTTTGAAAAACAACAGGAAGCAGAGGATTGGGTGACATCAAACTGGAAAGAAGCAGATGTGGTCTTATTCGAGAATAACCTGCCTGACCTTTATGAAGCGACTTTCAGCTTCTAGGTTTTATCTGCTCTAACCGACCCTAAATCGCCTAGATCCTATCCAGTTTACTATGCATCATCGGCCCACGCCCCGTTTACTCTATGGCCCATAGGATACACTGCGGGGTGGTTTGGCCAGAGAGTTCAATGGGGCGTGGGCGGATATGACTTCTAATAAAGACGGATACGCTCTAGGCTTCAACTACTTCACTGGTTTCGGCCGGTTTAGTTGACCACCAAATTACATATAATAAAACCAATTGCACAGTCAGTCCCACATAATGATACGTCATTGAAAAATTGGGAAAGTCTTCTGCGTTTAGCCACATATGAATATTGGCGGGTGTCACCATTATGACCAGCGCAAATAAACCTAGGCCTGCAATTCTGCGGCTTTTGGCCCAGAGTATGCCAAAAGCCCCAAGCAATTCAAACACACCACTGACATAAACCGCTTCCAGATGAAACGGCATATAAGGCGGCATGATCGCCACAAATTGTTCCGTTTGTGTAAAATGCCCAATGCCCCCCATTAGGAAAAATAGAAAAACCACCCCAAGGCAGATATATTTAAGAATTATCATGCGTTACTCCCCTTTACGCCAAGTAGTCTTAGCCTACCTATTTTTACCTGCTCAGCCAATACCCCCTCCACAATAAATCATCACAAGATTGCGTT
>JAESQS010000342.1 GCA_016765035.1 Kordiimonadaceae bacterium
AGTTCACCGGCTGCAATGGCATCGGCATTGTCAGCATTCCATTTTTCTGTAAAACTATTGTAGCTGTCAACCAGCACATCATTTGGTACCGTATCAGGAGGTGTAAAAACCCCTGTACCGCTTATTACTACCCCGGTCATTTTAGTCCCATTCTCGTTTTGTGGTTGCTTGTGGGCTTGTTAAAGCTTTTCTACAAGCAAACTACCAATTGAATACCCAGCCCCAAATGAGCAGATTAACCCTTTTTCGCCGGCTTTTAAATCATTTCTGTGTTTATGAAAAGCAACAATGGATCCTGCCCCTGCGGTGTTGCCATATTCATCAAGCACAGTTGGGGCTTCCATTGGCTTTGGTTCCCGGCCAAGTAATTTTTTAGCAGCATACATATTCATATTAATATTCGCTTGGTGTAACCACATGCGGCTTAAATCTTCAACAGTAAGGTTTGCGCCCTCCAATTGCCCCCGAATGAAGTTTGTGACCATGGGCAAAAGTTCTTTGAAAACCTTGCGGCCTTCCTGCACAAAAAACATGTCGTCCCGGAAAAGGCTATCATCATCAAGGCGGGTCATTGGGCCGTAGTGGGAGCGGATGTTGCTGGAAAACTTTGTTTCCGCTTTGGTATCTGTTATTTTCTATTGATCATCTGCTGTTGCTAGGTCGGCACGTTCCAGCACAACAGCTACAGCAATATCCCCAAATATAAAATGGCTGTCACGGTCGCGGAAATTGATGATTGTTGAGAATATTTCGGGGTTGATCATTAAAACGCGGTCAGCACTTCCTGCCTTGATGGCATTCACACCACTTATCAAGCCATATGTTGCACTGGAGCAGCCCATAACCATATCAAGCGCGGAGCCGCTGGTGCCCAAATGATGTTGTACTTCTACGCTGATAGCGGGGAAATAACGCTGCAATAGCGATGTAGAGCAAATAACCTGATCTATGTCTTCGGCGTTGAGGCCGGCATTTTCCAGAGCCTGATTTGCTGCTGCGATGGCCATTTTTGCCTGAAAGCAAGGTTCGTCCTGCGTGCCGTGGCCGCCTTCGGGCATTTTGGACATCATGCGGTTTAAGTCCATCACGCCTTCAACATCAACAAGATAGCGGCTTTTGATGCCAGATGCTTTTTCAATGAAGGCTGCGCTGGAATGTTGTTTGCCTTCCATTAAGCCCGCATCAATGTCAGCTTTATTTTCAGCATTATATTGGTCAACATGGGCGTTGAAAGCGGTAACAAGCTCTTCGTTGGTAATTTTATTAGGGGGTACAAACAGGCCCGTGCCCGAGATAACAACATCGACCATATTAAGAGATTCCCTTTAAACTCATTTGCCAAAAAGCACACCACCAGCCGTAAAACCGCAGTATTTCAATGCCTAGGCAGTGATGGGGCAATTCTACAATGCTTTGGCAACAGTTCGGCAATACATTGGCAACAATTTGGACCACATATAGTGTCTTTTGGTGGGCACGCCAACCGTTCATTATGTACTAGCTGCCATGCGTTGGGTTCTACTAGCAGCAATATGTTGTTTCGTTTAGTTTCCTATAGGTTCAAGCAACTTGCTGTGGTACCTGTTTTTTATGTCGATCTGGGGAAAAATTATTGGAGGAACAGCGGGCCTTGCTCTTGGCGGCCCGATTGGTGCGCTGCTGGGCCTAACTGTAGGCGCGGCGGTAGACGCCAGTGTGTCTGCAGCCACCGGTGGCTCGGAAAATACTAAGCAAATTACCTTTACGATTGGGGTGATTGCGCTTTCTGCCAAAATGGCCAAAGCAGATGGGCAGGTAACACGCCAAGAAGTGGACGCCTTTAAAACTGTGTTCCGCGTGCCGCAATCAGAAATGGTAAATGTCGGTAAAGTGTTTGATTTGGCACGGCAGCATACTGCTGGCTTTGATGCCTATGCGCGGCAATTGGCAACATTGATGAAAAATCACAGGCATGTCCTATCTGATGTGCTTGAGGCTTTAATGTTCATTGCCAAGTCAGATGGCCATGTGCACCCCAATGAGCTGAATTTCATCCGGGCTGTGGCAAAAATATTTTATTACACACCGGTAGAGATCGACAGCTTTGTGCACCGTCATGTGGGGGCAGACCCTGAATGCCCCTATACAGTTTTAGGTGTAAAGCCCGATATTGATGATAAGACCTTGAAGAAAAAATATAGAAATCTAGTCAGGGAAAGCCACCCTGATTATTTGATTGCCCAAGGGGTGCCCAGCGATATGATTGCCGTTGCGACGCGGCGTGCCGCCGAGATTAATACGGCCTATGATGAAATTGTTAAGTCTCGGTCTGGGGCCGCTAACTATGCAAACTAGGCATATTCTACTGGCAATATTGATTGCTGCTGTTTGGGGGGTCAATTTTGTTGCTGCCAAATGGGCTGTGACAGATTTTTCGCCCTTTTTGGCCAATACGGTTCGCTTCTCTATTGTGGCAGTGGTTTTTTTACCCTTCTTAAAAATTGTAAAGGGTCGAATGCGCATTTTGATCCTAACGGCCTTCCTGCTTGGTGTGGCCCATTTTGGCGTAACATATTGGGCAGTTGCCATATCTGGCGGTGTGGGTGCTGTGGCCATAGCGAGCCAGTTGTCAGTGCCGTTTTCGACAATATTAGCTGTGTTATTTTTGGGCGAGAGTGTGGGGTGGAAAAGAGTTGCAGGCGTTGCTGTTAGTTTTGCAGGCATTTTGGTTATGGGGTTTGACCCCGTGATTTTTTCATATTGGCAAGGCTTATTTTTAATGGCAATTGCTGCTTTGCTCTTTTCGGTGTCCTCCATTTTAATGCGCTCGTTAAAGGATGTACCAGTTACAACGGTGCAGGCATGGATTGGCCTTGTTGCTATGATCGGGTCTGGGGTTCTGTCGCTTATTTTTGAAACAGAACAAGTCGCTCGTATCCTCTCAGCTAGAGAGGAAGCTTGGCTTGGTATAGTGTTCAGTGCCTTAGGCTCATCAGTTATTGGGCATGGTTTGGCGAATTATCTGTTTAGCAAATATGAAGTGACGGTGGTTGCGCCCTATTTTCTAATTGTCCCCCTGTTCGCAGTGTCAGCAGGGGTGTTGATGTTAGGAGAAGTTGTTACGGAGCGCTTGGCATTTGGTGGGTTTCTTACGGTGTTGGGTGTTCTGGTTGTTACGCTGCGCAATAAAGCCCGCCATGTGGAAAGGGCAGATGCAGCGGGGTAGATAAGGCCCGTGCTGAAATTTCTGGGAAACGTGTGAATATCATTCAAAGAGTATCGCCCAACTGGGATGCGCGGCCTTCGGGCACCATAGTTGATACTGTGGTCATTCATTATACAGGTATGCAAACGGCTGCGGCCGCGCTCGACCGTCTTTGTGATGCGTCGGCCAAGGTTTCCTCGCATTATCTGATTGATGAAGATGGCACATGCTACGCGTTGGTCCCCGACGAAAACCGGGCATGGCATTCGGGTGTTTCAAGCTGGCGCGGGGTGGAGAATGTCAATCACGCATCAATTGGAATTGAACTTGTGAACCCGGGCCATGAGTTTGGCTATAGAGCATTTCCAGATGCTCAAATTGATAGATTGTTGGATTTGCTGACTGAAATAGCAAAACGCCACCCTATTAAGCCGGGGAATTATATTGGTCATAGTGATATAGCCCCTGATCGCAAAAGGGATCCTGGCGAGCTGTTCCCGTGGGTACAGCTTGCTGCCGCAGGTTTTGGCCTATGGTCTGACAAAGATGGTTCCAGCAACAAAATAATTGCTAAAAGAGACGAAATTAGCTCAGCTTGTGGTAGCATTAATAAACAATTAGGCGCAGTTGGCTATGCTGTTGCTGACAGTTTGGTTTACGACAGACATCTTGAATGCGCTCTGTCCGCTTTTCAAGCCCATTGGCGCCCAAGCTCAGTTACTGGTTGTTTTGATGAAGGGACAGCCCTTATTTTGAATGATATTGCATTACAAATAGTTCAGATTGGTAAAAAATAATGAAAAAAATAATTGCGACAAGCGTACTTTTTACACTTAGTTCTGCGGCATTGGCGCTTCAACTTCCTGTCACGAATGAGCATAAACCCAACGCACACACAATGGCGTGCCTTGAAGCCCCCACGCGGGATTGCGCTTTTACCGCAGCGCTGCAAACGGTCATTAATGAAGAGTTTGGTATTGAACGTGCCAAAGTGCTCATTGGCATTGCACGTTCTATGATTGCCACGGGTCAGAATAAACAAGCCATACAAACATTGGTGCTGGCGTTGGATGAAGCGCGCTCGGTTAACTTGTCATTGGTAACGCGTGAAAAAATAACAGAAATTGCCCCGCTGCTTGCTCGGGCAGGGGATACGGCTGGGGCTCTTGCCTTGGTTGAAGAACTTGAGCGGCCAGTACTTAAAGACAGGGTTCTTTTTGAAATTGCAAGCGAAGCTGGCAGCACAGGCGCTATTGCAGATGCTCGTGTGACCCTTGCTCAAACACAGAATCAAACACGTGCCTTTTGGCGTGAACTTAGAATTTTAGCCCATTCATCGAAGAAGATACTGGCAAGTGTCAAGATGGAAGAGCTATTAGAAAAAGTACGTACCGCCGATAGAGTTGAGCTTCAATATGGTGGGCTTATTCAGCTAGCCATTATCGCCGACCGTCTTGGGCTTCCGGGGGAAAGAAATGCTTTGATTACAGAGGCTGACGAATTATTTCTCAGCGTGATAAGTATTCACCAGCGGGCGGCATCTACCGCTGATCGTGCGCGCAACATGTTTGAAGCTGGCATGGCCCCAGTCTTTATTGATGAAAGTTATGCCCTAGCAATGAAACACGGCAAGCGCCTGCGCGGGAATGAAGTGCAATCTTCTTTCGCTGATAAAGTAGGTGTTATTGAAGCGGCTTCTGGCAGCTTGGAATTGGCATTAAGCCGTCTTGATGTATTTGTTGATGTTGCTGCGAAGGCTAAATACCTGTCGCAACTGCGGGCCAGCCGCGATCAAAGCTTGTTAACTGCCGAAATTAAAGAAATTTTAAAGCAGGTCACTGAGATTGAAGGAGCCTATGACAGGGACCTTGTTAGGCTTACGCTTTTAGACGGTGCCATTGCCAATGAAGACGCTTTTTTAGCCCAAGTTATTGTGGTGGCGGTAGAGGATGATGATAATCAGGCGTATGGGCTGGCGTTGATGGCCCCTTTGCTGGAATAGGCTCTTGGCCCAAATACGCTCTATATCGTATCTCTTTAGTTAGAGGCATGTCCGCGCACTCCCCGCATACCATTAGCCCAACCACTCCACAGTGTATCTTAGCTGGCAGTTAGGCTACTGGTATGCGGGGAGTGCGCGATTTTGATACCTAATCCTGAGACAATCTAGAGTGCTGTTGTTGGCTGGCTTGTGCTTTGAGCTTGAGCTGCGCCGGGGCCTGTTACTGCGCGCTGACGGGTTAGGACAAGAAAAGCAGCAGGGGCAAAGTAAAAGCTTACGATCATAGACAGGAACGCGCCGCCAGCAATTGCCACGGCAAAGGGTGGCCAAAAAGGCCCGCCAGCGATAATAAGCGGCATGAACCCGCCCACTGTTGTAAGCGTGGTTGAGATGATGTGCCTGCCTGTCGCCATAACACCGTCTACAACGGCCTCAGCATTACCCGCACGTGCATCAGCACGGCCTCGCAGTTCTGATAAAATCACAATAGCAGCGTTGATCGCCAGCCCGATCAAACCCATGGAGCCGAAAATCACGACAAAGCTTAGGGGGTAGTCAAAAAGTGCAAGGGAGAATAAACCTAGCCCAGCCGCCTGTACGGCTGCACCAAATGTAACCACAGCCATGCGAAAACTGTTGAATGTCAGCACAATGGCCAAAATCATTAGGACAATGAGCATTCCTGCCGTGCCGAAGATGGCTTGTACAGCGTCATCTCTTTTTTCGCTCTCACCACCATACTCAAGTTTATAGCCCACAGGAATGTCCAAATTGGCTTTTTCAAGAGCATTTTGAACCTGTTCAAGCGGTATCTGCGGCAACACACCAAAATCAAGATACGCCTGTATTGAATTTATGCGCACGCCATTTAAGTGGTTTACAACGCCTACTTTAGTAGCCAGCTTCACTTCTGCCACGGCAGAAACAGGCACGTCAGAGAATGATTTATCTTGCTCAAATGTTATTGTGCCGCGCAGGTTTAAGTTGGCGATAGAATCTACATCCATCCGGCTGGTTTTATCTGCAATAAGCCTGACAGGCACTTGTTGGGTTTGCTCAATGACATAGGAGACAATTGTACCACTGGTCAGCGCTTGTATTTGCTGTTCAACTTGCTTCAGGCTTAAGCCCGTGACAGAGGCATCATCTTCTCTTGCGGCCACTGATATCATGGGCCTGCCTATGTTAAGGGATGTACGGGTGAAGGTGACCGAAGGGATGCTATTTACTATCGCACGGATGTCTTCACCCAAGCTTTCAAGTATCACTAAATCTGGGCCAGTAAGCTTTAATTCAATAGGGGCTTGAACAGGAGGGCCTGCGGAAAGGGGCAACACCAATATAACTGCTTCAGGTAAAAGCTCTGTCAATTCTTGCTGGAGTTTGGGGACAAGCTTTGGGATGCTGCTATATGTGTCAACCGTCACCATAGCCTGCGCCAAATTCGCAGCGCCATCGCCGTTTGTGATTATACTATAATAATATTTTGCAGGTGCAGTGCCGATATACCAATGCGCACTTTCAATTTCTTCGATTTCTTGAAGTTTTTTATGCACGAATTCCGCAGCTAGTCTTGTTTCGTCAATAGATGCTTGTCCGGGCATATGTATTTGCACGCGGAATTGGTTGCGGTCACTGTCGGGAAAAAATTGTTCCGTGAGGCTACCTGCCATCACAAACCCTAAGGCGGGTATAGCCATCGCTACTATGATCGAAAGGAATGGCCTACGGACAGACCATTCAAGGCTTTTGCGGAAAGGCCGTGAAATGAAGGCTGCTGTGAAGCCGTCCCGCCACCAGATACGCTGCATTTGCTTTTCAGGTTGTCCTGACTGTGCAGGGTCGCGGCCTTCAACCAAACGGCCAGCAAGCGCTGAAATAATAGTGAAGGCAATCACATAAGAGGCAATAAGAGCAGAAATAACAGCACCAGGTACACCTATTAGAAAATCGCCTTCGTTACCCGGCATTAGAATAAGCGGCATGAAAGCGATGATGGTGGTGACTGTACTGCCCAAGAGCGGTAGCCATAGCTTTTTAATTGTCATAGCGACGGAGGCCGCCCGTCGGTACCCTTTGAGGCGCAATTGCTGGATTTCATCAGTCATTACAATTGCGTTATCGACCATAATACCCAGTGCGACAATCAAACCAATCACCAGCATTTGTTCAAGCCGCAGGCCAAACATGTCAGTAATGGTGAGGGATGCAAGCAGCGTAAGCGGTAGAATTGAGGCTGTCACAAGCGAGGCGCGCCAGCCGAGAGCAACAAAGAGAACAACCAGTACGACCAAGGCACCAATGGCAAGCGTACCCATAAGGCCATTCAATCGCTCGTCAGCATATTTGCTTTGATCAAAGATGCGTTCTAGCTTCACACCGCCGGGTAGCGTTGACTGGAAGTTCTCGATGGCGCTGGCAACTTCTTTTGACCATTCCCCAATGCGTGCATCTTCAAACATACGTGCCGCAATGATAACCCCGTATGTGCCGTCTAAATAGGCTAGGCGGCTGACGGGATTCTCGAAAGTACGGTCTACTTTGGCTAAGTCACCTAGGCGTAGGCTTGCCCCTGCCGTCTCATCAAATCCGATGGGGATAGATCTTATGCGCGCCAAGCTATCAAGTGCACCAGTTACTTGTACGACCATTCTATCCGTGTCGTTGGCGACAACGCCAGCGGTACCGCGTGCATCTGAGCCTTGGATGCGGGCTGCTAAATCAGCCATCGTCAGTCCGTAGGAGGCAAGGATAGCGTCATCAACACTGATACGAATTTCTTCTTGTGGTAGGCCAATGATATTGACGAAGTCGGTATTTTTTAAGTTCCGCAGTTGGCTGGCAACTTCTTCTGCATGGCGCCCTAAAATGGCATAATTGATCGGGCTGCTCGCTTCCCAAGTTAAGGCCAAAATGGAGGAATATGCATAAATTTGCGTGTCGTTGAAGTCTGGCGGGCTGATACCCGCTGGCAAATCGGTAACTTCGGCAACTTTGTCGCGTAAGCGGGCAGTAATGCGCTTGGCATCTTTTACCCTGTCATCTAGCTCGATAGTTATTACAGAGATGCCAGAGCTTGAACTGCTGTGAATGTCTTTAATCTCGGGCACTTCGCGCATTTTGCGCTCAAGCTTTTCAGTGATTTCTGCTTCTACACGTTCAGCATCTGCGCCAGGGTAAAATGTCGTGACCCTGACAACCCGGCTGGGCATGTGGGGGTCTTCGAGGCGAGGCATCGTATAGAAAGAATTTAAGCCAGAAATGACAATTAAAAGCAGAAGGAGCCATACCACGCGTGGATGGTTATAGAGGGAAGCTTTCACTATATTTCCTTCTAGCTGCGGGTATTGGGGGTGGTTACGATACTGACCCGTTGGCCTCGTGCCAGCCGTGCCAGCCCGTCGGCAATGATGACATCGCCGTCAGAAAGAGTGCCAGACACAAAGGCCTTACCTGCTTCTGAATGGAGGATTTGAACATTTTCAAACCGTACATGGGGTGGGTTTGTTTTGCTATCTACTTTATAGACACGCCATAGCCCGCGAACATCAGAGGCCAAAGCGCGTAGCGGAATCCATGCGCCGGGCGCTTCCTGCCAGTTTTGCACAGAGGCATGTAACAGCTCCCCTCTGGCAACGCTGTCAAATGGGATATCGAGGACCACCATCATCGTACGGGTTGTGCCATTGATTACAGGCACAACTGTACGCACGCTAACGCCCTCTATTATTTTCTTACGGCTGTTCCTCAAGGTGAATTTAGCACCTTTTTGGACTGCCAGCGCATGTTCTGGCGGCATACCGATGTGGGCTTCTAGGCGTGATGTTTCTGTAAGTTCAAGTATGGCGGTGCCGCCTGCAACTACAGTGCCTTCATCCAGATTGCGTAAAGTGATCATGCCTGCGAACGGTGCGCGGATAACCGCTTTTGACAAGTCAACATCAAGGGCTGCAACAGAAGCCTGAAGCCGCTTTAGTTGAGCCCGTAATGAAATAGCGTTGGCTTCAGCTTCATCCAGCTTTTGCGCTGAGGCATGGCCTTTGCGGAAAGTCTCTTGTGCGCGTTTGAAAGTACGTTCAGCCAGATCAAGCCGGGCCGTTGTTTCGTCGCGTTCTGCCAGCATTTGGTTTTTGTTAGCGTCGAGGCGGGCTGTATCAAGTTCCGCAAGCGGTGCACCGGCTTTCACAACTGATCCTATATCAACCAAAACAGATTTTATAGTGCCGCCAAATTCAAAAGCCATGCTGCTGGTTCTGCCTGCAACCGCCCGACCAGTGAAGGTGCGGCGTGCAAAATAGCCATTTTGAAATTTTACAGTGGTTGTCCGTACAGGGAGGGTCCGTGGCGCATTATTTGCTGCCGGGCCGTGTTGCTGGGCCGTTAAGCGGACACCTACAAAGCTGCTTACCAAAGCAATCGCAGCAATGGCTATTGCGATTTTGGTAAATGCGGAAAGGGTTTTATGCTCTATTTGCTTCATACTGCCGATACTTTGTTGTTATTATTATAATATTTTAGAGCCTGTATAGTAAATATGGACTCCATAGTCCAGTTTGTAGATGTTTTTAACTTTCCGTAGCGTAATTAAGGCTTCCAAAATGCGCTGATATTGCATATAGGGTGTGATGTGCATAATTTTTAGACCCGTGAGTCTAAAAAATAAAATTTTATTTTGAGATCTGAGTTTAAACCCTGTGTAGCAACAGAGCTCTTAAAATCGGATGAATGCGAAAAAGTGACTAAAAGGGCTGTTAGAATAATGAGTATAGAAATGGATAGTGCAGGCGATGTAGGCAAAGAAAAGCCAGCACAGCGTGCTGGTCGGGGTAGGCCTCGGGATACGGAAAAAAACGCTTCTATTGTCGCTGCGGCTAGGGCTCTGTTTCTTGATCATGGGTATGAGGGGACCAGCATGGACGAAGTAGCCAAGTCCGCAGGGGTTTCCAAGCAAACTGTTTATAGCCATTTCTCCAGTAAAGAGCAGCTTTTCCGCGCGGCTGTCCACCGGGCCATCGCAGATGCTGCCCCTGAAAATGCCGTAAAGCGCGTTGAAACTCACTCTCTTGAAGCGGATTTAACCGCTGTGTGCGAAGAATATACGCGTTTGTTGCTGAGTGCTGAAGCCATCGCTGTGAATAACCTTGTAATAGCGGCTTCTGCACAAGGTAAGGCAATTCCCACAATTTTTTGGGAATCAGGTGTTCGAGAAATTCAGGATAATCTTGAAGCCTTCTTGCAAGGTTGGATAAACTCTGGTGATTTGACTATCGCGGAGTTGGATGTCGCTGTGGAGCAGATTATATCTCTGCTGAAAGGCAAGCAGCATTTTATGCTCTCTATTGGTATGCAGGATACAGTTACAGAGGAAGATATTCAGAAAAACGTTACAAATACAGTTGCCGCTTTTTTGAAATTATACCGAACATAAAGCTTGTTGGGCTTTTGATTGTGTCAGAAGTTTTTAGAGCGGATACGCTAGATAGTTTCTGACTTACTATGCATCAGCGGCCCGGGCCCCGCTTACTCTCTGGCCCAACCACCCGCTAGGATACACTGTGGGGGAGGTGGTCGTGGCGGAAATGTTTTAGTTAAAACAGATAGGCTTTAATCGTTGGTACCGTCTTCTGATTGCATGCCCGTGCCAGCATTTGTTTGAGCGGAATGGCGCGCACTGTCGCTATCGCCGCGCAAATCAGATGGCAATGATTTTACCTGCGTTTCAGTTTGCGGGCCAAGTGCTGTGTTGAAAACAATTTCGTCCCCATCTGAACTGCAGGCAGTCAGGGAAAATAGGGCGGCCATAATTATCAATTTTTTCATTACATTCACTCTTGAGCACTTGAGAAACAATAGCGGTTATATAGGCCGATAGTGTCTCTTCTGATTTTGTCTAAATTCACGCGGACATTGCCTCAAAAACAAACAATGCGCAACAGGCTTGACGAAATGGTGCGCAAGTGGTTGATTGCGCGCGGCAGATGGCTGGATGATCGCCGCTTTATATTGGGTTTTCTTGATATAGGGGGGAGGAA
>JAESQS010000343.1 GCA_016765035.1 Kordiimonadaceae bacterium
AACTTGATGCCGACATGATCGTCGGCTGCAGATATCTTGTTACAATGGATGATATTCAGCCAATCATTGAAAATGGCGCAGTGGCTATCAAAAACGGGCAAATTATTGCCGTCGATACCAGCGAAAATATCCTTCTTACCTATCATGCAGATGAAATTCTCGACGGCGAGAACAAAGTATTAATGCCGGGGCTTGTTAATGCACACACCCATGCCGCCATGGTTCTGTTCAGAGGGATGGCAGATGACTTGCCGCTTATGACATGGCTGCAAAACTATATTTTCCCCATGGAAGCTAAATATGTTGATGAAGAGCTGATAGAAGCCGGGACATCGCTGGCGTGTTACGAGATGATACAGGGTGGCACCACCAGTTTTGTCGATATGTATTTTTATCCAGATGTGATTGCAGAGGTTGTGAAAACCAGTGGCCTGCGCGCAACCATCAGCACACCTATGATCGATTTTCCAAGCCCCGGCTATGAGGGTTGGGACGACAGTTTTGCTGGCGGTGTGAGCTTTGCCAAGCGCTGGAAGGGTAAACACCCGCGCATAACACCAGCCCTTGCGCCCCACGCCCCCTACACAGTGTCAAAGGCGCATTTACAGCAGGCTTTTTCCGCGGCCCGTGATCTTGATGTACCCCTCTCAATTCATGTGGCAGAAGATCAGACAGAAAGCAAAACCATCGCGGATCAATATGGCAAAAGCTCGGTGCAGTTGCTGGCTGATGTTGGTATGCTGGAGCATAGAACCATTGCAGCCCATGTTGTTTGGCCAACCGAGGCAGATATTGAGTTGCTTGCAGGGTCAAAAGTCGGTGTTATCCATAACCCTACTTCTAATTTGAAAACTGGGGCAGGGGTTGCACCTGTGCCTGCCATGATCGATGCCGGTGTATCTATGGGGCTAGCGACAGACGGCGCTGCCTCCAACAATGATTTGGACATGTGGGAAGAAATCCGCTTGGCGGCTTTGCTGCATAAAGGTGTGGCAACCGACCCTACTGTTATGCCAGCAGCGACGGTTTTGAATATGGCGACCCGTGGCGGTGCCCTTGCTGCGGGTATGGCTGAAACCGGGGCGCTGACGGTGGGCCTGAAGGCAGACATGATCCAAGTGTCGTTAGACAGTATGCGCCTTACGCCGCTTTATGATGTTGTCTCTCAATTGGTATATGCGGCAAATTCTCATGATGTGGTAACGACAATTGTGGAAGGCGCTATATTGATGCGGGACCGGGAGGTGCTAACCCTTGATGCAACAGCCATTAAAAAAGCAGTTGAAAAAATTGCAGTAAAAATCCGGAAAGACTTACAGAAGACGGGGTAAGCCTTTTTAATTTATGGCGAATTTGAGGGAATATTTAACCGGGCTTTAAAGGAGTTTTGCTAATACCAATGAGGAGTTAACCTAGCAGGATACTTTTCGTGAGCAGCGCAGAATTCAGTATACATCTTGTTAAAAACAGCATGATTGACAAGCCAGATGCGCGTTTTCAGGAGATCATGGGCTGGCGTGAAGTAGATGTATTTCGCCAGCCCCTTAGTTTTCTATTCCCTGCTGATGCCCATGGCAGAGTAGACCGCCTTTTGGAAAGCGGTGGCGCCATGCTGGGTAATATCATATTTCCGCACGTGCCCCTGCGGGTTAAAAAAGGCGGCTATATCAATTTTGATATGCGGTTGGTTCACATTGATGACGGGGACCGTAGGCTGGATTTTTACCGACCGGGTAAAGCCGAGAATAATGCTGTTGCCGCCGAAAAACCAACTGATATGCACAGTTTTTTCAACTTTGTCGAAGAGCTGCTTAACTCCCCCTATGATGGGGATATGGGCTTGACCATGGTTAGCGTGGAGGCCCTGCGCGAGGATAGTGCCCTGAGCAACGCCGACAAAGCCAAGGCGCGCAGTGAGATTGTCATGGAGCTGCAAAGCAAAGCCATTGGCGGCAACGTTGGCATTCTTGATGACGCGAGCTATGGCCTGATCACGACGGGGGACTTTGACGAAAGTGCCTTTGCTCAAGAGCTGGAGAAGGTGGCAAGCCGGTTGGATTTGCCGGCTGGTGCGCTCGCCCCTAACACAGCAAATATTGAAATAGATGACCGCAATGTTGCGCCTCAACAATTGAGGCAGGCACTTGGCCACGCGCGCGGGGTTTTCCTTGGGGAGATAGACGCTGAAGACGCAGATAAATTAACCGGTGTTATTGACGGCATTCAACACAATAGAAACCTTATTGAAAGCGCGGTGAAGACTTATAATTACCGGGTTAGCGCGCGGTTAATTTCCGATGCGATAGCAGATGTTTCAGTGGCGCAGTTGCAGCAGGGAAAAGTGAACTTAGAGGGCAAAATCCGCAGCCCCAATGAAATTATCGTTATGGCAGACCATCCAGATATTTCCCTGTCGCATGATATGGCCCAACTTGAGGACCTTGTGCGGATGCGGGTGCGCCGTACAGACCACGAGCGCCAAAAGCCAGACTTTTACGAGCTTTGCCGGTCTACGCTTATACAGGAAAGTTTCTTCGAGCAATTGGCCGCCCTCCTCGAAAAACATGAGGAAGAAAGCACCCATGTGGGTTTCAGGGTGATTGGTATGCCGCCCATCAAACGAGGTGGCGTACACTGGGATTGCCTTAACCGGCTGGCGATACTGGGCCATCCTATCTGGATCGACCGGTTTGGCGATGCGGTTGTTGCGCCAGAGGCCTTTGGGTGCCTTGAAGGGGGCTTTATAGAATTGCAATCCAGTATGATGCGTAAGCTTTCCGGGCATTTTGACGGAACGGAATTGATGAGCAAGCTTATAGAGGCATGGCGAAGCATGAATGTGGGAGTACTGTCTGTTGATTTACCGGATTATAAAATAAAGACGCTGTCTCATGAACTTGGCATCCATATCATTGTTGAAGATTCGGCAGAACAACTGGAAAAATTAGCGTCCTAGGGCCATGGCGAGGTGTGGGGCCAGTATACTATAAACTGTCCATTAAACTGGACTTCGCGCTAGCCTTGCAGAAAAGCCTCATCGCTGGTGACGATCATTTCTTTTATAGCCCTTTTTACCTGTTTTCTAAACCAGTTGTGCGCAGGGTGGTTTCCTAGCTTGTTATGCCATAACAGGCAGCCATTCACGTTTTTAGGCGGCTGTATGGGGCTTTTGACCATATGAATATCGTATAAATGGCTGATCATTTCAGCAATGCGGCTAGGGGCGGTTAGGATTAAATCGCTAGCAAGAATGGTGACAGGCGCTGCTGCGAACTGATTAAGTGTCATGACAATGCGGCGCTCCATACCCAAGGCTTCCAGCGCATCGTCCGCAAAACCGTGTACCTCGCCGCGCGGTGTTACAAGCAGGTGGCGCGCCGCTGCATATTTGTCCAGTGGAATGTCTTTGTATTTTGCCAGTGGGTGATCAGGGCGCATCATGCAAACAAACCAGTCAACTTCAACAGTGAAACTGTCAAATCTACTCGGTATTTCTGCAACATTGACCGGCAGGCAGACAAAGTCAGCTTCCTGCGTGTCCAGCTTTTCATAATAGTGCGCATCGAGCGGAATGGTGTGTAAATTAACGCCGGGCGCTTCATTTGATAAGTAGGAGGCCAAATGTGGCATCCATGTAAGGGCTGAATAATCTGCGGTTGCTACGGTAAATGTATTTGTTGCCGTTGCCGGGTCAAACTCCATTGGCTTGAGTGCACTTTCGATGTCAGACAAAGCTGTGCTGATGGGCATAGCAAGCTCGGTTGCACGCTGTGTTGGTCGCATACCTTCTGGGCTGCGGATGAATAAATCATCTTTCAGCGCGTGGCGTAGCCGGTTCAATGCATTGGAAACGGCTGGTTGTGACATGCCCAGCTTTAAGCCTGCGCGGGTGATGTTACGCTCTTTCATTATGGTGACGAATACATGAAGCAAGTTTAAGTCTAGCCCAGCAATATTCATAAAACGAATTTCCAATGTTATGACTATCAATTTCAATTATTTTGGCAGAGCGTCTATACCAACGCAAGATTTAAAAAGACAGACCCTTTGAGGGTGTTCATTCGGTTGGTTAAGTGCGGATATAGTGTTGCAAGCTTCGGATTCTCTGGCGAAATTTGCTACGTTTGAGTATCGTCTGTGAGAAACGAAACCGCGTGATGCAGAAATTAGGCATTAAGGAGCTAAAAATGCCACATGACGAGGCAGCAATGAGGACTATGACCGCGACTGACAGAATAGCGGTTACTATAGCGACGACTGTTTTAAAATTTCGTTGGTTGATTATTTTGACCACGATTTTAGCTACAGCGGCGGTCAGCTACGGTGTACAATTCCTCACTTTTTCAAGTGATTATCGTGATTTCTTTTCAAAGTTTAATCCTGAGCTTCAAGCTTTTGAGAGTTTTCAGAATACCTATACTAAAAACGACAATTTCTTTTATGTGATCGTGCCGAAAAGTGGCGATGTTTTTAACAACACTACCTTGACACTAGTTGAAGAGCTTACAGAAGAAGCATGGCAAATCCCCTATTCCCAGCGCGTGGATTCAGCCACTAACTTTCAGCATACTTATGCAGAAGACGATGATCTTATTGTTGAAAACCTTATAGAAGGTGCTGTGTCCTTGACAGCTGAGCAACTTGAGGAAAAGCGGGCAATAGTGCTGAATGAGCCATTGTTGCGGAATCAACTTGTGGCAGGAGATAGCCGGGCTATCGCTGTGAATGTTGTAGTTGAATATCCAAAGCTTAAAACAAACGAACTGCTTGAGGCGGTGATTATAGTCAGGTCGTTGCGGGACAGGATGAAAGAAAAATATCCTGGTCATGAAATCCGCATTACGGGTGTTTCAATGCTGGATGTGGCTTTTGCGGAAGCTGGCATGAGCGATATTCAGACCACCATCCCTGCAATGTTTTTGATTTTGCTGGTGCTCATGATGCTGATATTCCGCTCTGTCTCCGGCACATTAGTCACCATGATGATGATATTTTTTGCCTCAGCGATTGGGATGGGTGTTGGGGGTTTTGCAAGTGTTTCTTTAACGCCAATTTCACTCTCTGCCCCAACAATTATTATGACGCTGGCTATCGCGGATTCAGTGCATATACTGGTATCATTACGACATGCAATGAAATCAGGTATGGATAAGCAAGCGGCTATCGTTGAGGCTATTCGTATAAACTTTCTCGCAATAATGGTGACATCTGTTACCACGGCTATTGGTTTTCTGGCCCTTAACTTTTATGACAGCCCGCCATTTTGGCATTTGGGTAATATCTCTGCGGTTGGGGTTGTCGCGGCGTGGATCATGTCCATCACATTTTTGCCCGCGATGATGAGTTGGATGCCTTTCAGTGCGCCAAAGCAAAAGGATGAAAACCGGGACAATGGTTTTTATGCCAAGCTTGCAGACTTTGTTGTTAATCATAACAAAAAGCTCTTTTATGGTCTGGGGGCAGCGGCTTTGTTGCTCGTAATGGCGATACCGCGTATCGAGTTTAATGACCAATGGACGGAATATTTTGACACTCGTATTGAGTTTCGTCGCGATGTGGACTTCAGCGATGATTATTTTGGGTTTCAACCAATCGAATATTCGGTGCTTTCTTCAGGGGAAGGCGGGGTAAGTGACCCTGAGTACCTACAAACATTAGATGCATTTGCTGTGTGGTTACGGATGCAACCGAATGTAGCCCATGTCTACAGCATTTCTGACATCATGAAGCGTTTGAATAAGAATATGCATGAGGACAAGGATGAATGGTTTAGGTTGCCTGAAAGTCGGGAATTGGCTGCTCAGTACCTCTTGCTGTACGAGATTTCTCTGCCTTACGGCTTGGATTTGAATGACCGGATCAATATTGATAAATCCGCTAGCCGCCTGACGGTAACACTGAATAGTGTGACAACCACTGAGACTAATCTATTGCTAGATGCTTCTGCAAAGTGGCTCCGGGAAAACGGGCCTGATTATATGCAGGCAACTGTGCCTACTGGGGCGCATGTGATGTTTTCATACATTGCTGAACGTAATGTGAAACACATGATAACTGGTAATTTACTATCAGTTTTTGCAATAGGATTAGTTATGATCTTTGCGCTAAAGTCTGTTCAACTGGGCATTCTATCTGTGGTACCAAACGGGATACCAATTTTAGTTGCTTTTGGTGTGTGGGCGCTTTTGGTGGGCACGGTTGGGTTCTCTATTGCTGCGGTGGCTAGCGTGTCGTTGGGTATTGTTGTTGATGATACTGTCCATTTTCTCACTAAATACATGCGCGGCTTACGAGAGTGTAACCATGACCGCGCAAGGGCAATTAGATATGCGTTTGAAACTGTTGGCAGTGCTCTTGTGGTGAATACGGTTATCCTCGTTATAGGGTTCTCTTATTTGGCAACATCAAATTTTAAAGTGAATGCTGATATGGGATTGCTAACTGCGCTCGCCATTGCCTTTGCCTTGTTATTTGATTTTCTATTTTTGCCAGCGCTTATGCTGCAGGGGTCTGGAAAGATTTCAGGGCTGAACTTAAACGACAGTGAAGGAAACATTCATGTTTCAAAATAACCAGCTGAACAATAAATTGAGCACAGCATTGATCGGGCTGGCCTTTGCCAGCAGTTACTCCTTAAACTTGGCGTATGCTGATGACGGCGCTGACCGGAAAAAAGGCTATGAAATTGCCGCTCGCTCTGACAGGTCTGACACAGGGTTTGGCAGCTCGGAAGTTGAGGCGGTTATGACGCTGGTCAATAGAGCCGGTAAAAAAATGAGCCGGGTGCTTTCCTTTAAAACACTGGAGCGCGAAAGTGAAGATGTGGGTGATAAGGCCCTGACAGTATTTTCTACGCCGCGAGATGTGAAAGGCACTGCCCTTCTGTCCCATGCTCAGATTTTGACGCCAGATAACCAGTGGCTTTACTTGCCAGCGCTTAAGCGGGTGAAACGTATTTCCTCTGCCAATAAGTCGGGGCCTTTTGTCGGCTCTGAGTTTGCGTTCGAAGACTTTACGTCAACTGAACTGAAAAAATACGACTATAAATATACAGGTGAAGAAACCATTGATGGCATGAAGCTCGATATTCTTGAACGGTATCCACTGTATAAAAACTCTGGCTATACAAAGCAGGTTTCTTGGGTGGATCAGACTGTTTTTCAAGTCCGTAAAATTGAGTTTTACGATAGAAAAGGCGCTTTGCTGAAAACGCTGAAATTGAATGATTATAAAGAATATGATGGCGGGGTCTGGCGCGCTCATATGCTGGAAATGAATAATCACTTAACTGGAAAATCCACCACGATTTCCTACAGTGATTATGTTTTTAATACGGGCCTGACCGATAAAGATTTTGTTAAAGGCGTTTTGAAGAAAATTCGCTAAGGCTTTGGTTTAATGCATAAAATACTATCTACAATAGCGGCCTTCGCCGTGACCTCTTCGGTTGCGGCAGGTGACGTTGAATTCACCAGTTCCGCAGGGCTGGAAAACCGCATATTTACCGAAAAGGGCCTGTTCCCGGAGCAATTGAAAACTCTGCAAGCCTCGCTGGAACTGGAAGCAGACATCCGTTGGCATTCAAGTGATGATAGCTGGGATGTGGTGTTGGTGCCCTATGCCCGCCTTGATGCCAAAGATAGCGAGCGCAGCCATTTTGATATGCGGGAAGCCTATGTCCGCTGGAATGGGGATGTCGTTACTGTGCGTGCTGGCCTTGGTCATGTGTTTTGGGGCGTAACGGAAAGCGTGCATCTGGTCGATATTATCAACCAGTCTGACACAGTGGAGGACTTGGACGGCGAAGATAAGTTAGGTCAGCCTATG
>JAESQS010000344.1 GCA_016765035.1 Kordiimonadaceae bacterium
CGGAAAAGAGACGCTGCATTCGCCGCGAAGGGCACACAGCCATCCGTTCCGTCAGGCACACCGTCGCCATCATTATCCACACCACAAATGTAGGTGCCCGGGCTGTTGGGGTCTTCAATCGTCGTATTCAGACTTAGCTCAAGTCTATCATCGTGAATACCTTGCTGCACATCCGTACCGGTTGAAGTGGTGTAACCGACGTTAACATCATATGACCAGTTGCCACCAAGAAAGGTATCGAATTTGCTGATATTCCCCTTAATGCCCGCAAGCATACGCTTCTGTGAAACTTCCACATCATTCAAATCGCGGTCACCGCGAATAGAAATAATTGGAATAACCTCAAACGCCCCAAAATCCACACCAAAGAAGTTCAGGCTGTTTACACCTTGCCCATCTGGGTTGGTAATATTGAAAGGGTTAGTTGCTGGCACAGTGGGAAAAAACTGCGAGCCAGGGGAGAAAAGCTTGGTTTTACGCACATTATACATCGCTTCAAAATAAAGCTCCGTATCATTGTCATCCTGAAAATTATAATATCCAGTACCATAAACAGTGAATAATTTACTCCCTGTCAGCAAATCGCCACTCTGAGACCGTTCAGAGCGGTCGAGATTGAAGAAAGTGGACTGAATATCCACTTCAGTCAGACCATTTTGGTCTGGATCAATTAGGAATTCAGGGTCAAGGATGCCATCCCCATTGCTGTCGATCTGTGTCACAGTGCCAGGAGGTGCAAATGGCGCTAGGCCAGGGCCTATCACTGTTTCTGAAAAGTTTGGAATGCCAATATTCGTGGTGCCGGGCGTAGACCAGACATTCCCAAAAATACCATCGCGAATAGAAACCCGGTTGGTCGTATTCAAGCGGCAAGAGCTGTCAGTTGTACCGGGGGCGAGACCACGATACTGCGTTAATAAATTCCCACTTTCATCTTCAAAACGGTATTCATCGCAAGCGTTGAAAAAATCGTTTTGAGCAAAAGATTGGCTCTGGCGTTCATAGTATGTGGTGGCAACAGAGATGTTCCAGTTGTCACCGGATTTACCATAAAGCCCTGTGAAAGAAAATTCTTCCCCCCCGCCAGAGGCAGGTTTACTGCCTGATGTCTGAAGCTCAATGCCTTCAATATCTGTGCGCAGAATAACGTTGGAAACACCCGCTATCGCATCAGAGCCATACACGGCTGACGCACCATCAAACACATTGTCTATGCGCTCAATAAGTGCAGCTGGGATCATATTAATATCTGGCGCAGACGGCGCACCACCAACACCCGCAGGGGTAAGCCTGCGGCCATTGATTAGAATGAGTGTCCGTTCAGCACCCAAACCCCGAAAGCCAATTGTTGCAGCCCCAATACCATTATCAAGCACAAAGCTTGTGAATGAGTTATTGACCTGTAAACCACTGGATTGGCTGGTGCCTTGAAGAATGGACGTGACATCGAACAAACCAAGCTCGCGGGCAACTTCCCCAGAAATAATCTGTACAGGGGTTGCCGAATTATACGACGACCGCTTCAGGCGAGAGCCTGTTACTACAATCTCGTCGACCTCGTCTACAAGGTCTTCCGACAATTCCTGTGCCCTTACTGGCGTCAGGCCTGTAACAAGCGCTACCAGAGCAACGCTACTCAGGATACTTGTAAATTTATTCTCTAAAATAGACATTAACATTCCCCAAATAGCTAATGTTAACCCCATTTAGAAACTGAAAAACGGGGGCTAATTCCCTTGATTAATGCGACATATTCTCCTGAAAACTACTTTAAATCCAACTAGACTATAGGACCTAAATATATCCTGATCAGAGGATCATAAACTCAATACAAACCATTATTATTAGTTTAAATTATCAAGGATAACTATAACATTAGGCTGTATAACTAATATAATACGCAATTAGTAGGCAAAAACAAAATGCACGTCAAGGTAACACCCCCTCCTAAACTAGACCCTTCAGTCAAGAAATTTTAAAAGTTGTATTTTTACAACTATTCTTTCAGTCATTCGATCCAAAATCTCCTCTTTAAAACCTACTGTCTTTAAAAAAACATTAAAATTTTCCTGTAAAAACAAGGAGGCTTACTAAGAACTTTACCCACATACACCATGGTATGTAGGCTTTTCAGGGGTCTATCCTGACTGGGTTTGAAAATATGCCGCCGTCATCTGGCGCTACGCCATTAGGCTTTTATCATGCAGGGCTGCCTCTTGATGTTGAGAAAGCCTTGAACAATTAGGGATGTGAAAAATAGAAAATACAATCTCAGCCAATACCATTAATACCAGTATACATTGTATTATTTGGAAAATGGCAACTCTAAGAAAAAATGCATTATCAACTGCCGCCACAGCCCCTGTTCTGGTTTACATGCTTCTCTCTTTAGACTGCGCCAATATTTTTTAATCGGTTGCGGGTTTCCCCAATTGTAGATTGAAACTATGGTACCCAAAATATAAAATTATGTTGCGCTTAGGGAAATTCTAGTGACACGGAGATTAATTCAGCTTTCTTTCCTGATCATATTCTTATTTAGCCAAACCATGACACATATTGCTTTTGCTGAACCAACTGGCTGGACAGAAGAAGAAATTGGGAAAGTAGCCGTTCGCGCCAACAAGGCTGCTACTCGGAAAAAGTGGTCGCGCGCCATACGGTATGGTGAGCAAGTTCTTTCCGCGAGCGAAGCTTTATACGGCCAAAACCATCGCAGCTATATCAACCGCCTAAAAACCTTAAACCGCCATTATGATAAATCGGGCCATCTGGCAAAAATTCCTGAGCGGGTAAAGCTGGCCTACGAGCTATCCAAAAAACACTATAAAGCTGGCCATGTGGCAGCGCGGGTTAGCCATTTGCTCTATTACAAGCTTTTGGTTTCTCAAAAAAACTATGAAGCCGCTACCCCCCTAGTTCTTGAGAATATAGCAATCCTGACGGACAGTCAGGATGATAGATTTAAAAAGCTGCATTACCTTGGGCAGTTACATGGCCTTTACGGCATCACCAACCAGCTTGCCATGCAGGAAGAAACCCTTGAAATGCATCTGGCACTAAACCAGCGCCTTATGGGCAGTGCCCTAGAAGATAGCATTTCAATCATCATGAACTTAGGAAAAACCTATTGTTTACAGAGTAAAAAACTGGCGTTTAATACATTGATGCAAACCTATGCCTTAAAATATAAATGCTAGACCCTATCCGTCTTAGCTACTAACAGGCCCATTCACACCCCCATGAGTACCAAGGCGTATCTGGTTTAATTTTCTTTTCAGGCCCGCGCCCCCACCTTGCCTGAAAAAGAAAATTAAAAAAAATTGCCGCCCTTTTAGCCATTCCCGTATCTCTCATAATCAAAGACTATTTGTATTACAGTGTCACAGACCAATACAGATTGTGCAAAAACCGCTGCATAAAAGAACGGCTATGAATGTAAAAAGGCCGAGATTGTAAGAGATTGGTATGAACGGTACGGGTAATCCCTGTACCGAAGCATGTGTGCGGCTGTGAAAAATCACGAAAAAGCCCTGAAAGTCCCAATCATTTTCCCGGAATACGAACGGTTAGCAATAACCATATCTGCCCATAACCGCCCTTCCTGCTTCCTATCAATAAAATCTGGCCGGGCCAAATGTCGCTGGCGCTAGAGCGTATCCTGTCTAATAGACCAGTGCCTATCGTCACAAGCATGCGCTGGCTGAACCATAAAAATATTCTATTAGCGTAAACAACTGTTTACACAATTACCTGATATTGATAGTAACTCTTAATATCATAAATAACCCCTCATTTGTAAAATCTAGGAAACCCAGTGAAACTCTTCTTAAGCACTATATCGAGTATCGCCCTATTGCAGGGTGTCGCCCCCGTTCAAGCCAATGCTATCGACCTTGCTGAAAGCACAGATATCGAGGAAATTATAGTTACGGGCGCACTATCTCGCTACGGTGCAACCAAATCTGCCATCCCCATCATTGAAATGGCTCGGTCCATTTCCGTAGAATCTGAAAAACAGTTCAGAGACAAAGGTGCCCTAACCCTTGATGATGTGCTCAACTACACGTCTGGGGTGGTAGGCGATACATTTGGGTTTTCCACCCGGGGGGATTTCCCGAAAGTGCGCGGCTTCACAGCATCAGAATTTAGAGACGGCCAGCAAGTGTTGTTTGGCTTTTACAATAATACCCGCTCTGACGTTTATATGCTTGAGCAAGTGGAAGTGCTGAAAGGCCCTGCTTCTGTTCTATACGGCAAAGGCACACCGGGCGGCATTGTGAATGCCATTTCTAAAGTTGCAGGCCCTGACCGGGACACTGAACTTATTGTGGACGTGGGCACCCTCAACAGGTTCCAAGGGGCTGCTGATCTGAACTTACAGCTTTCTGACAATGTTTTCATACGGTTTGTTGGCCTTGCACGGGACAGTGATACACAAGTGGATTTTGTTCAGGACGATGCCCTTATCATTATGCCATCCATCACGTATCAAACTGATACTACAAGCCTGACCGCAATGGTTGAAGTGGTTGACCGCAACAGCGATACTGCCCAGCAGTTCCTGCCTCTTCAGGGGACGGGGTGCGTGAGCGACCAAGTGACCATTACGCCAACTGCTGTCTGCGCCAATGCAACAGGCGAATTGATCGAGCCTTCGACCTTTTTGGGGGACCCAGACTTCAACCGCTATAACACCAACTCTGTATTAGTTAGTATCCTTGGTTTTCATGAGTTCACGCCGAATTTTTCAATAGAAACTGTGGCGCGTTACAAGGATTCCTCAGCAGATTATCACCAAACCTGGATGACTTTCCTGGGTGACGGCGTCCCTCGTGCAGATGCTAACGGCAACGGTGAAAGAACCTTCTATGACAGTAAAGGAACGTCTGAGCAATTCGCTGGCGACATCCGTGTTAGATGGTCCTTTGATACAGGCTCTATCGAGCATGAGGTTTTTGCTGGTATTGCCTATCAGCATGTCGTTACCGATAATGACAGTATATATATATCTGGTACATCTGCACAAAGTCTCGGCACCCAGAATATCTATAACCCTGTATATGGTGATATTCCGGCCGTATTTACAGATGGTACAGCGCCGTTTAACGGGGCTGCAACCACGACAAATGATTATGGATTTTATATCAGTGATCAACTTTCCTTCGGGGCGCTGAAAGTCAATTTGGGCTTACGCTATGATGACAGTAGAACCCAAAGCGCTGGCGGACCAACACAAAAAGATAATGCCACATCCTTTAGCGCTGGCCTTTTATATGCTCTGGATAATGGGCTTTCTCCGTATATCAGTTTTGCTGAATCGTTTGAGCCTGTTATCGGCACAGATGGCTTCACCAACATTCCGCTAAAACCACGAGAGGGAAAGCAGTTTGAAGTAGGGCTAAAATACCAACCACCGGGCACACGCACCTACATCACACTTGCCTATTTTGATATTGAAGAATCTAACCTGCCAAACCCGTCGGGTCTTGTGGGCCAGCCAGACAGCCAGCAAGAAGGCGTTGGCACCGTTAAGGGTGTTGAAATTGAGGCACAAACCACTATTGGCGACGTGTACCTTGAAGGTAACTTTACCTTGTTAGACACAGAAACTGCAGCCGGCTTCCCTTTCTCCAGTATCCCGGAAGAGCAAGCATCTGCTTGGCTGCAATATGAGCCATCCACTGGCAGTTTGCAGGGCTTCCGCTTTGGTGCCGGGGTTCGCTATACAGGCGATGTCACAAGTGATGGTTTTGGCTTTGGCGGCATTGGGCCAATATCTATCGTAACAGGTAGCTATGTGCTGGCTGATATGATGCTAGGCTACACTGTGAACAAATGGGATTTCACACTTAATCTGCGTAACATTAGCGACAAGCAATATTATGGCACCTGCCTTGCTCGGGGGGATTGTTTCCCTGGGGAAGACCGGACCATCGTGGCACGTATTGCCCACCGGTTTTAAGCCCGCTTAAAACCGCATCCGAACAAAAAATTTAGTGGCGTTATTGCAATAAAATCAAAGAGTATAGATGCTTCAGAAGCTGGTATCTTCATAGCTAGTACCAGCTTCTTTGATACCCCAATTATCAAGACACCAAGCGATGACGCCCTTAATATTTAAGGTTATCCAGCCCTACATCCCACTCAAATTTATTGGCAATTTCATATAATTGTTCGCGCAACCACATATGCACTTGGTCGCCGTTATAGCGCTCATGCCAAAGCGCTTGAATATCAATCGTTGGCAGTTTTATGGGGTGCTCAAGAATACATATATTGGGGATATTACGAAACGCAAAGGCCGCTTTGCGGGGCATGGTTGCTATAAGGTCCGTTTCAGCAACAAGATATGGCATGGACATAAAATTAGGAACACGAGCACTTATTTTTCGCTGAACTTTAAAGTTAGAGAAATTTTGTTCCAATAGATAATAATGGCCTGTGCCCCGAGCTTCCGCCACAAGATGGTTAGCTTGTTCAAAATCGCGTTTGGTGAATTCTTTTTTAGTGAAAGGATGCCCCCTTCGCGCAATGCATATATAATCTGTACTGAATAGCGACCTTTGAAAAAAACTGGGCTGCGTTGCTGTAATAAATGCGACTGCCAAATCAGCCATGCCACTTTTCAGCGCTTCGGAGATATCAGAAGGCGGCAGGTTAACAGTACGCAAGGAAATGCCGGGGGCGACCTCACTAACCACTTTTATTAGTTTGGGAAGAATTGTTACTTCCCCGATGTCAGTCATTATAAGGCAAATATTGCGCTCAATCTGAGAAAGATCGAATTTTTTTGCCGCCTGTATGCCAAACTTCATGGAGTCCATCGCATCACAAACATAAGGGTGAAGAGATTCAGCAAAGGGTGTTGGCAAAACACCGTGGCTGGTACGAACAAAAAGCTTGTCGCCCAAGCTGGCGCGCAATTTGGCGAGCTGGTTACTCACTGCCGATTGGCTGATACCAAGGTCATAGGCAGACTGCGATATATTATTACTCCGCATAATACTGTCAAAAATAGCTAAGAGCTTAAAGTTCAAATCCAGTTCTTTGTTCATACTTATCCTCTAGCTAAAGCAATTACTTTAGGCGCCGACTTCATAGAAAACAGCCTGCGGAGCAGCATTAGGCCCCGCCGAGCAGATTAAAGTAACAAAAGATGTGGCCCATCATTGGCCCCAGTTTAAACCGCCTTCTCTCTTTGCTGCAAGCACCGTTGTGCCAGCGCCCTCGTCTTGGCCCAATATCATCGCCTCAAAAGCCCCCTGCTATAACCAGCCGCGGCACCGCAAAATATCAAGCGTGCTAACGGCTCAATTCATCTGTGTACCAGCCCATGTCTCAGGCCCCAAGACCGCCCCACATAATGGCAGAAGGGGCCTTCCTCTCAAATAAGTACAAAGCCAAAGGGATATTAACCCGTTAAAATTTTAAAAAAATTACTGACTAGTTAGTGAAATATGCAGAGTGATATCGCTTTTAATAATATCATTTATTCCGATAACACGCTTGTTGACCGCGTAAACTGCCTGTTAGCATCCACACCATAAATGCGAATGTAGCGGCCACTTCTAAAGTAATAACTGTCCATCTCTAAGGTCAAAAGCGGTGGCGTGCTGCATAAAGTTTAACACCATGAGGCTTTGTACATAACTCCAGATATTACAAAAATAAGAATAGTAACCACCCCAATAATTTGTAATGTCTTTCAGCAATTCGAACCAAGGTGAGTTATGCAGAAATCCCTCAAGTTAGAAAGTTATACGCATTAAAACGCAGAATAGTTAATCTATCAATCGGGAGGCTAAATAGATGACAAGTTTGAAAAAAAAACGGGGAACACGCGCGTTAGCAATGACAATGGTCAGTTCCTTGGCAATGTCCGTAGCGATGTCCGCTACTGCTCAAGACACTAACACTACTACTGCCAAAACAGCTTCGGGCGTTTTACTCGAAGAAATAATGATTACTGCGACAAAGCAAGCGCACGGCGTTGCTGTACAAGATGTACCAATCGCCATCACCGCATACGGTGCAAGCCAGCTTGAAGCCTTACATGTCAACAATATTGAAGCCTTGAGCTTCAGCCAGCCGAACGTTTCGCTGGAAGATGTTGGCTCCGTGCAAGGAACAGCCAACTTTTCCATTCGGGGCCTAGGTATTAACAGCTCAATCCCTTCAATTGACCCAACTGTTGGTGTGTTTGTTGATGGTGTTTATCTTGGTATAAACTCAGGGCTTTTGTTTGATACCTTTGACTTGGAAGCCGTAGAAATTCTGCGCGGTCCACAAGGTGTCTTGTTTGGACGGAATGTGACCGGCGGTGCTGTTCTTCTACGGACAAAAAAGCCAACGGAAGAATTTGAAGCAAGCGCTAAAGTTTCAATGGAAACAGGGCTAAACCAAACATACCAAGCTTATGTTTCTGGCGCTGTTGTACCGGGCGTGGTTAAAGCAAGAATTTCGGCCTATTATAATGATGATGCTGGATTTTTCACAAACCAAGCTGATGGCTCAAAACTTGGCCAATCAGATACTTTTGTTGTTCGCCCATCAATAACCTTCACACCGTCCGAAAGCACTGAACTTAATGTGACTTTCGAACATGGTGAAACCGAAGGCCACGGAACAATTGCACAGAACCGTGCCCTTTTTGAGCGCGGCACCTTTGATGTTACAACAGATGACCCTGGCTTCATGGAACATGAATGGAACCAGCTAGCATTCACAACAAATATGGATGTTGCTTTTGGTGATGGTGTTATTACCAACACGTTCGGTTGGAGAAAATATACCTCTGCTTCCCAAAGTGATTTTGATGCTTCAACATCAAGCGAGCTCCTCTTTGGTGAAATGACCCGGCAGCAACAATATAGTAACGAAATTCGCTATGCTGGCCGTTTCATGGATAGATTGAACATCACTGTTGGCGGCTTTTGGTTTGACCAAAAACTGGAGTATCAGGAAACACGGTTTATTTTCCAAGATCCTATTTTCGCCGGCATTCCATCACTTCCAGCCCTATCCTTCTATGGTGGCGGCATACAGGACCACAAAGTTGTTGGTGTCTTTAGCCAAGCAGACTTTGAAGTTACGGAAGCTTTAACACTGAATATTGGTATTCGGTGGGGACATGAGGAAAAAGCAGCGCAATTAGCAACAATTTCGCCGGGCATTGCTTCTCCTGACCTTAAAAGCATTCCTGATGGGGCCTGTAACGTGCTGGAAGGCGATTGTACCTTCAACCTTAATGAAGCTGGTTCCTTTGACCCGGAAGAGTCATGGAGCAATTTCTCGCCTAAGCTTGGCTTCCTCTATAAAATCACTGACAATGCCCGCACCTATGCACATTGGTCTCGCGGCTACCGTTCTGGTGGTTACAACCTTCGCAACACAGTGGCTGCTGCACCTCCCGGTCCTTTTGGTCAGGAAAAAGTGGACAGCTATGAGCTTGGCCTGAAAACTGAACCATTCGAAAATGCACGGTTAAATATTGCTATTTTTAGAACCAATATTTCTAACATGCAGCGCGAAGTACTGTTGTCTGATCCTCTAATCGGTACAGTGCAAGTTATTGCCAACACGGCAGATGCGCGTATCAATGGTTTTGAAATTGATGGACAGTTTTCACCAGCACCGGGTTTGGTTCTGAACGCTTCCCTCGGGTATCTTGATGCACAATATACTAATATTCTGTTTGATATCAGTGGGGATGACGTTGTTGATGCTACTGACTTGGCTCTGAAACTTCCTCGTGTACCAAAGTTCACGTATAACTTTGGTTTCTTGTATGACCATGAATTGGGCGATGCCGGTTATGTTACATTGCAGGCAAACTTCAATCACCGGGACGAACAGGCTTTCACCGATAATAACCGTGGTGTCTTGAGTGCAGGTGACATGTTAAGTGCATCCCTGTCCTTCACCAGTGGCGAAGGCAATATGACTGTTAGCCTTTTTGGTACCAACCTGCTGAACGAGGCAACAGAAGGGTCAGATTCACAAACACCTTTCCCAGTGTTTAACCCAAATCCAGGGTCACATTCGCCTCTGAATAAAGGCCGGGTTATAGGTGCTTCATTGAAGTTCGACTTCTAATTTAAATCATAGGGTGCGGGGGAGTTCATCTTCCCCGCATCTCTCCTAAAAGCTCCATGCGAACAGAAAATAAATTTCTTTTAGTCACTCTGAGCGAAAACTCAGGATAAGATCAAACTAGATCGTTATGCAGCCGCCCCTCAGCCAGTTTTCACTGCATATCTATAAAACTCCATAAGGAAGTATAAATGTCCAATACAGAAATAGGGATCAAAAGCTATGGTTCTTATATTCCTTCCCTTCGTCTTGACCGCCGCGATATTATAAAATCCGTTGGCTGGGCAAATCCCGGCCAATTCGCCCACGGAAAAGGTCAACGCGCCGTATGTGACTTTGATGAGGATACAATCACGATGGCCGTGGAAGCAGCCAGACGGGTTATCTCTGAAGATGGTTCAACACATATTTCTGCTTTGGTCGTGGGGTCTACCACCCTTCCCTTTGCAGACCGGTTGAATGCCTCTGTCATTTCCAGTGCACTCGGCTTAGATGACGCTTTAGAATCCTTCGATGTTACAGGCTCTCAGCGTGCAGGTACGTCTGCACTCAGGCTTGCCTCCCGCCTTGCCATCTCCACATCCACCTCTGATGTGCTCTGTGTTGCAGTTGACCAACGGCGTGGTAAACCCGGCAGTATTGTTGAATTGGTGTGTGGCGACGGTGCCGCAGCGCTTACACTGGGCCAAGATGATGTCATTGCACGCATTTTAGCGCATCAGGTTTCCACTATTGATTTTGTAACCCATTTCCGGCGCGCCGACCAACGCCATGACTATGTATGGGAAGAACGTTGGGTTCGAGAAGAAGGCTACTTCAAACTTGTTGAACCTGTCCTTCAAAAATTACTGGATGAAGCGCAAGTAAGCGCCGGTGATATTGATCATTTCATTCTCCCCTGCCCCATTGCCCGTGTGCGCGAAACCATTTCAAAACGCATGGGCATTAACCCAGAAGCCGTGGCTAACAATTTCCAAAAATCTTTTGGGGAAACAGGCGCAGCCCATAGTCTTGTGATGCTCTGCGATGTTTTAGACAAAGCCAAGCCAGGGGAAAAAATTCTGGTTACCGGTTTTGGGCAAGGCTGTGAGACTTTCCTTTTGGAAACCACGCCGCTCTTAGCCAAGAAACGGGCAAAGCAACCAGTCGTCCTAAACAGCGCTGAAAGTGACCATATTGTTCCGTATGTGAAATATCTGGCAAACAATGAACAGATTACGCCTGACTTTGGCCCACGAGCAGAAGCAGACCGCCAGACAGCCTTAAGTGCAGCTTACAGGCACTCAAAACTAGTGAACAGGCTGGTTGCTGGCGAGTGCCCAACATGCGGCACTGTGCAATTCCCAAAATCCACTAAATGTGTCAGCCCAAACTGTAATCATAATGGGCCACAAGAAGAGCACCCGCTTGCCGATGAAACGGCCACTGTGTGCTCCATAACAACAGATTATCTTGGCTTTTCCCGCAGCCCCCCAAACCGTTACGGCATGATTGAGTTTACGTCAGGTGCCCGTATGACGGTGAATTTCGCTTGTACAGATCAAGAAGAACCACTGGTTGGTTCCCAAGTACAAATGACATACCGCCTGCAGGATGTTGACACTCTTAGAAATTACCACCGCTACTGCTGGAAAGCACAGCCAGTTAAAACAGATACATAAAGGCAATACCCAATGAAGTATGGTATTCGAGATAAAGTCGCCATCATTGGCATGGGGTGCAGCAAATTCGGTGAAAGATACGATTGTGACGCCCAAGACCTGATGCTGGAAGCCTTCAATGAGGCCCAGCAAGATGCAGGCATAGCCACTGAAGATATTGACGCAGCGTGGCTTGGGCACGCCATGCCTGATTTAGGCATGGGGCCAACAGCCACCCCTGCCTCTGTTGCGTTACGTCTCAACAATATTCCAGTAACCAGAGTTGAAAACGCTTGTGCAACTGGCACAGAAGCCCTTCGCGGCGCCGTTTATGCTGTGGCTTCGGGCGCTTGCAAAATTGCCTTGGCAATCGGCGTAGAAAAGTTAAAAGACACAGGGTTTGGTGGCTTGCCAGAATTTAGTTTTGGTCCTCGCGCTGCTCTCTATAACCCTTCCATGAGTGCGCCGGGCGGTTTTGCCCAGCTAGCAGCGGCCTATAGTGCCAAACACGGCATTGAAGGCAGTGACTTAAAGCGTGCGATGGCTCATGTGTCTTGGAAAAGCCATGAAAATGGCACCAAGAACGAAAAAGCACATTTGCAGCGGCATATCACTATGGAGACAATAATGAAGTCTCCTATGGTTGCAGCACCTTTAGGTCTCTATGACTGTTGCGGTGTTAGTGACGGGGCAGCCTGCGCTATTGTAACCACGCCTGATGTTGCCAAAAGCCTTGGTAAAGGCGGCGAGTATATGCTGGTTAAAGCCCTTCAGCTTGCCAGTTCTAATGGTGTGGAATCCTCACATTCTTCGTGGGACGGTGCGCATTTCATTACCACCCGCGTAGCCGCCAAGCGTGCCTACCTTGAAGCGGGTATTTCTAATCCTCGTGAAGAAATCAGCATGATGGAAGTGCATGATTGTTTCTCTGTCACTGAACTGGTGACAATGGAAGATCTATTTATCTCTGAAGAAGGTAAAGCACCGCAGGATATTCTTGACGGCTTTTATGATGCATCGGGCAAACTACCCTGCCAAATTGATGGCGGCCTCAAGTGTTTTGGGCACCCCATTGGGGCAACAGGGTTGCGGATGGCTTATGAGGTATACCTCCAATTGCTAGGGCGTGCAGGCGAAAGACAGCTTTCCAACCCCTCAATTGGGTTAACCCATAATTTGGGTGGTTTCCCCCATGAAAATGTAAGTGGTATTGGTATCTTTGGGCTTCCCGGAGCCTAGAGCGTATCCGTCTTAATTAAAGTCATCACCGACCCACGCCGAGCTTACTCTCTGGCCCTACCACCCCACAGTATATCCTTGCGGGTGGTTGGGTAGGGGGCGTGGGTCGGTGATGTATATTAAACCGGGATATGCCCTAATGCCTAGATGCCGCGTTTAGAGGCAAATACTTGATGCGGCTCTATTTTTTATCCTATTGCAGCGATAAATTTTAGGGCTGCTTCAACAAACACATCATTCCGGTCCCCCGCCACCATATGCCCTGCCCCTGCAATGTCTGTTACAGCAGCCTCAGGTAAAAGCGTGCGGAAATGCGCAACTTCTATATCAGAAACAAGTTCACTTTCCCGGCCTTTGATTAAATGCATCGGGATGGAAATATTACGCGCGGCCTCTTCAAGGCGAACCTGTAATTCTTCCCTTGCAGCCGGTAATGTTTCGAGGAAAGATGGGTCCCAGTGCCAGCGCCACCGTCCATCGCCACCAAGCTTTAAATTCTTTTTAAGGCCTGACACACTAGGTGGACTTTTACGGTTGGGCATATAAGCCGCAATGCTTTCAGCGGCGTCTTCGATGGTTTTAAACCCTTCCACCATATCTTTCTTCATGAAAGAAATAATGGAGGCAAACCCTTCCGCTTTCACACGCGGCGTTACATCCACAAGCGTTAGGGACGCAAAACTTGCTGGGTATAAGCTACCTTCTGCAATAAGCCCAGCGACACCACCAAGAGAGGCTCCAATATAGTGCGGCTTCTTGCCTGTTTTTTCTTGTGCCCAAGCAGCAAGAACGTTGGAATCCTTGGCAAAGTCGTCATGTGAATAGATGCCAGTTTTGGCCCAACCGCTATCCCCATGACCGCGAAGATCAGCCAACACAGCCAAGTAGCCAGCTTTTGCGAATACGTCACCCGCTGCTGCCCATGAATGCCGTGTTTGGCCGCCGCCATGTGCGAGAACAACACTGCCTTTATCACCTGCCCCAACAACACTCACTGTAAGCGAGAGAGAGTCAAAACTTTGGATTTGCAGGTGTTCCATCATGGTACTCTCACTTACTCACAAGGACTATTGCAGGCCTGCGGCCCTAACCCCGTTATGCCAAATTTCAGGGGGCCACCGATACTAACAATGCAAATGCATATTAAGATAATAGAATATCAATCTCGCCCGTAGCAACGACACTGCCATCACCCCGAGATGCCGAGACATTTACAACAGCTATTTTGCCTTGTTCCGTCTGTTCAATTTTTTCAACAACGCCTTTGCATGTAAGGTCATCTTTTACATTCGTCATGGCCCTGAATTGTGTTTGAATACGCTTGATGGCTTCGGGAGTAACTGTATTTGTCGCAATTTTTGCCAAATAGCTCATCACAAACATGCCGTGCACGATAACGTCAGGCAGCCCGGCTTTATCCTTGGCAAAATCGCTATCTGTATGAATAGGATTAAAATCCGCAGAACCCGCAGCATAAAGGCCAATGGTATGGCGAGAGATAGGCCCTGTATTTACAGAGGGGAGTGTATCCCCCACTTTCAGAGCTCTAAGGTCAATTTTTTCAATCATTTTTCTACTTCGCCACTCTCTTAAATTTTGAAAATATTATGAATTTCGAATGACAAAGGTGCATTGGTCACTACAGACAAACGCACCATATTGGTTCGTATATTCTATCGATGTCACCAGAAAGCTTAAGGCACCTTGCTTTTTTTCAAAGATATCGACAATTTTCTTTTTGCCTGTCAACACGTCGCCTGCACAAGATACTTGTCCAAACTTAAATTCCTGTTCGCCGTGCAATAACCTCGACAATTCAATCTTAAGCATATCAAACATGCTATAAATAAGATCATCTCTTGTACCCAACCGAATGACATAAGTTGGCATGGCAACGATTGAACGGTAGCCCTGTGCTCGGGCTACCTCTTCATCCGTATAAATCGAGTTTTTCTCGTTAAGTGCACGGGCAAAAATCTCCATTTGACCTTTTTCAAGACACGTCTCAAACGGTGGCATTTCGTAATTTATAAAACTTTTATCCAACATAATAATGACCGCCTCTTATGAACCAACAGCGGCGCTCATGACATCACCGAAAGCCGCAAAAGCCGTAGAGATATCAGAAGGATGCGTAGCGTTTTCAAAGTTGGTAATATCGCCCCAATTTGCAGCGATATCTTCGAGCGTAATATTGTTGCCCAAGTTTTTGCCTTCAGTCCGCTCCCAGCGCAACTTACCAAACCAGCCAGCACCTGCCTCGAACAAAGAGCCGCTTTCAGTGCTGTCTTCATGGCATAAATACCCAACAATAGGGCTTACCAAATCCGCACGGAGCGCTTTGGTCTGCTCACGGCTAATCACTGTATCTGTCAGGCGTGAAGCAGCCGCAGGGGCCACAGTATTTACATGAATATTGCGGCTTTTACCTTCAATGGCCAATGCCTGCGTCATGCCGTGCAGTGCAAGCTTTGCTGCGCTGTAATTCACTTGGCCAAAATTCCCGTAAATCCCGGCAGCTGATGCTGTATTCACAATGCGGCCAAACTTTTGTTCCCGCATGTACGGCCAAGCAGCCCGAGCAACGCGGAAAGACCCATTCAAATGAACATTCATAATAGAGGACCAGTCATTTTCGGTCATCTTATGAAAAGATGTGTCCCGGAGAAAACCAGCATTATTCACTACAATATCAACACGACCAAAGTTGCTAATGGCTGTCTCAACTAAGCGTTCACCGTCCTCAACTGAATCATAGTTTGCAACGGCAGTGCCGCCTGCATTGTTGATTTCCGCAACAACAAGATCTGCCGCTGACTGATCATTTCCTTCACCGTGCGTGGACGTACCATAATCATTCACGACTACCTTGGCACCGCGGCTTGCAAGAAGAAGCGCGTGGGCTTTGCCTAAGCCGTTTCCAGCACCCGTTACAACGGCAACTTTTTCCTGAAATTCAAGTGTCATTTGTGTGGGTAATCCTTCATCCAATATTCAATAATATCTACCAGTAAATGCTGGGTACGACCCATTGGCAAGGCGCTATTTAGAATATGTGATATTACCATTAGGAATATTGTTTAATAGAAATGGCTCGGCTAAGCATGATGTATATTGACTTCAAACATGCCTTAGTTTTCCGTGCGTTTAAATACAGAATCCTAAGGCCGAAGTCTCTGAATTATAGGGAGTATCAAATACCTAAGTATTAACCTACAGCAGCGTTAGTACATTGGGAATTTGAAGGCATCGGGGCTGGAAATTTTACTTTCAGATTTGCCGCAATACTGGCCTTAAACACTGGGAGGAAGTTTTATGACCGAGCACACCAAAAAAGCTCTCCAAGATATGGCGCTTTCACAAAAGCTGATTGTAGAAGGACGAGATGTCTCATGGATGCTCGATCAATGGGCAAACAGCACACCTGAAAAAACCTTTTTAATATGGGAACCGTTTGAGGGCAGCCCTAAAAACTGGACTTACGCGTAGATGCGGCAAGAGTCAGATGCCTTTGCCGTAGCGCTGTTGGAACAAAATGTGAAGGCTGGTGACAAACTCCTTGTTCACATGGAAAATTGCCCAGAATTTCTAATTACAATGTTTGCCTGCGCCCGCATTGGCGCTGTTGCCGTCACAACAAATAGCCGCTCAGTGGCACGCGACATTGAATATTATATTGAAACCGCTGGCATTGTAGGGGCTGTAACCCAGCCGGCTTTTGCCCGGCTAGTTGCCACCACTGCGCCGCAACTGAACTTTTTAATCGTTACAGATACTGATTCAGGTGCTGCGCCTGAAGCATACGCCGATGTTGCCCATACCCCCTTCCAAGAGTGCCTGAAAACAACGGAAAAACCACAAGTTCGCCGCCCAGACCCTGCGGCTGATTTTTTAATCCAATTTACATCAGGCACAACTTCCCGGCCCAAACCGGTGCTGCTGACCCATGGCAACTTTGTCTGGGGTGCCCAGATGAATGCGCGGAACTTTAACGCAACGAGCGATGATATCGCGCTCGTCTTCTCGCCGCTTTTCCATATTAATGCGGTTTCCTATTCCACCATGACCACGTTGTGGGTTGGTGGCACAATGGTGTTACAGCCACGGCTTTCTGTTTCAAGGTTTTGGGATGTTTCCCTGCGCAATAAATGCACATGGACATTTGTTATTCCCTTCTTGGTTTATCCGCTCATGCAAATGGATGCACCGGAAAACCACAACTACCGCTTTTGGATGATCGGTGGATATTCGGCAGCTCTGCGCAAAAAGTTCAATATTGAAGTTGTCTGCGCATGGGGCATGACAGAAACAATCACACAAGGGATTATCTCCTGCTTCCACCATACAGGGCCTGACGGCGCCATAGGGCGTGCTGCGCCCTGCTATACTGTCGAAGTCCGTGATGAAGACGGAAAGCGTGTAGGCCCGGGCGGTAAAGGTGTTCTATTCATTAAAGGCATACCTGGCGTTTCACTCTTTAAAGAATATTTCAGGGACCCGGACGCAACCAAAGCTATAATCGATGAAGATGGCTGGTTAGATAGCGGCGATTCAGTGTCTATCGATGAGGAAGGAAACTTCTATTTCCTAGGGCGTGAAAAAGACATGCTGAAGGTTGGTGCGGAGAATATAGCCGCGCTCGAAATTGAATCCGTCATCATGCAAACTGGCCTTGTAGAAGAATGTGCTGTTGTTGCGCAAAAACATTATATTTTGGATGAAGTGCCTGTTGCATTCGTCATTCCCAAAAGTGGGGAACATGAGGGTATTCGCAAGGCCATCATGGATGCTTGCGCCAAAAACCTAGCTGACTTCAAACAAGTTAGAGACGTTATTTTTGTTGATGACTTCCCCCGGGCCACTTTAGGCAAAGTGATGAAAGTCCGGCTGCGGGAGCAACTTCCTCTCATCGAGTCAGATGATTAATACCCCCCATTTTCACTCTGAAACCCATTGAAATGCTGGGTGTGAGTGAAACAATAAACACTAATCTAGGGATTGTTAAAATGCGTAATTTTACTGAAGAACAAGTTGCTTTCCGGGCTGAATTCCGGAAATTTCTAGAGCGCGAAGTCGCCCCTCACATGCCGCGCTTTCGTGAAGAGGGCATTGTTGACCGTGAAATTTACAGAAAAGCCGGCGAACAAGGCTTCCTGCTTATTTGGGCCGACGAAGAATATGGCGGCATAGGCGACAACGACTTCCGCTTTGAACAAATCATTATGGAAGAAGTGGCCCGTGCCGATTGCACAGAATGGTTCCCAACGCTTCACAGTCGCATGGTTGGCCCTTATCTCCAGCGTTTTGGTACACCAGAGCAGTTGAAGCGCTTCCTGCCTAAATGTGTGAGCGGTGAAGCAATTTTGGCAGTTGCCATGACAGAGCCAGATGCAGGCAGTGATTTGTCTGGCATGCGGACCAACATCAAAGACATGGGCGACCATTATTTATTGAATGGGTCTAAGCTCTACATATCCAATGGCATCAATGCTGATTATGTAATCCTTGCAGCCAAATCAGGCGGCGCTGAAAACCCCCACGAAATGGCTTTGATGGTTGTAGAACGCGGCATGGAAGGCTTCCGCCGTGGCCGCAAGCTCGACAAAATGGGCCTTGTTGGGCAAGACACCGCAGAATTGTTTTTTGACAATGTCAAAATCCCGAAAAACAATATTCTTGGGGACCCAAAACAAGGGTTCAAATATCTGATGCGCGGGCTTGTGGAAGAACGCTTAATTGGATCAACCACCTATATGGCCGCCGCGCACCGCGCTTTTGATATCACACGCAGTTATGTGATGCAGCGTAAAGCCTTCGGAAAAACCATTTCTGCCATGCAAAACACTCAGTTCAAAATGGCGGACCTCGCAGCACAGCTTAATGCAATGCAAGACTATCTAGACCTCTGCGTTGCAAAGCATAATGAAGATGCCTTAACCCCCGTTGATGCTGCTGGCCTTAAGCTGCTGACTAGCGAACTGGAATGGAAAATGGTTGATGAAGGCGTGCAACTGCACGGCGGCGCTGGCTACATGAAAGAATTTGAGATTTGTCGTTTGTTCACGAACGCGCGCATCAACCGCATCCTTGCGGGTAGTTCTGAAATTATGAAACTGATCATTGGCCGAGATATTTTCTCAGACAACTATAAGCCATTTTTAGACCAATAAAATTAGCTTAGTGACTTTTCAGCTTAGTCCAGTCACCTGACTGTGCCCGTTTTTTTTCTTCCGCATCTTGAAGAAAGGAAGCGGGCACAAATTTATATACGGATTGAATATACGGATTGAAAAAGGGTGCTCAGCCTAGAAGACGCTGTCACGAAGACCCTGCCTCAAAGTACCCGCTCAAACAACCTCATCTCAGAGTGATCAGACTAGAAGACCCAATCTCAGAGTGACCAGCTTCAAAGTGCCCAGCTTCAACCAGCTATATTAAGCTTGAACGGCACTGCCTTCTGCTAACAAACCAGCAATTTCCTCTTCAGCAATACCCCACGCCCGCAAAACATCTGCTGTGTGTTCGCCAATTTGGCACGGCGGTGCGCTAATTTCACCCGGCGTTCTTGAAAACCTAGGCGCTGGGGCGGGTTGTGTAACCCCTGCCACTTCTACAAATGTGTTGCGTGAGCGGTTATGCCGCTCGCTGGCAGCTTCGCCAAGTGTTTTAACCGGCGTAAAGCAAGCGTCTTTACCCTCAAACACAGCTTCCCATTCATCACGGGTTTTCCCCAGAAAAACAGTGGCCATTTTCTCGGTCATCGCGGCGCAGTTTTTAGGCCTATTCGGGCTGGAAAATAGCGGATCCTCATCAAGCCCCAATGTTTTAACCAAGGTGAAGAAAAACTTTGGTTCTACAGCCCCAACACTGATGAATTTTTCATCCTTGGTTTTATAAGCACGGTAATGCGGCGCGCCACCATCAACAAGGTTAGACTCTCGCTCATCCTTCCAAACGCCTTCATTAAACATGGTGTGGATCAAGGTCATCATAAGCGCCGAGCCATCGGTCATGGCAGCATCAACAACTTGGCCTTTTCCTGATTGCTTAGATTCCAAGATCGCGCAAACAAGGCCAAAAGCCAGCATCATGCCGCCGCCCGCAAAATCACCCAGCATATTTAACGGCGCAATGGGCATAGACTTCGGCCCCATGGCGTGCAGCGCACCCGTTAAAGAAATATAATTAATGTCATGACCAGCCGTGTGTGCAAGATGCCCGTCTTGCCCCCACCCCGTAACACGGCCATAAACAAGTGCTTCATTTGCAGCAAAACATACATCTGGCCCGAGGCCCAACCGTTCCATAACACCAGGGCGGAACCCTTCGATTATAGCATCTGCATTTTTGCAAAGCTCCAAAACCACAGCCACAGCTTTTGGGTCTTTTAAGTCGAGCGCAATCGACTTTCGCCCGCGATTAAGCAGGTTTTTATCCCATGAAATTGGATACTGGTCGGATGAATCGTCGGTGCGGTCAATTCGAATGACTTCCGCCCCCATATCTGAAAGCATCATGGCGCAAAACGGCCCCGGTGCAAGGCTTGCAATTTCGATAACTTTTAGCCCTTTCAAAGGTCCCAATTTTCACTCCCGTTTTTAGCTTTTCAGATATGATTTTTATTTAATATTGCCAATAGCTTAAGGCTATATTTTGTATGGCATATTGAGGATGATTTTTCAAGTATAAACCACGCATTTTGAGACTAAAAAATGGTGAATATTTTGGTATATTTAAGGACCGTATCGATCAATATAACAACGTCAAATCCATCCCTGCTTCCCTGACTTTTCATCCAGCAAAGCCGTGCATATCCATCATAAATGACAGGAATATACCCAAGTTTGCCAGCATTATACTGCCCCTAACAGGGGAACCACCCCTCTAGGGGCGGTTCCACAGCCAGTTTCAAGAAAAGTTTATTTTCCAACAGGGTGTTTTGCCCTATATGAATATCCTGTATTTATTTTTGAACAAACAGTTGAAATATCCTATTTTATTACTGGGGAGAGGGAGTTTTTCTATGTCGTTTAGACAAACCATATTGAATGTTGCTACAATTTTTGCAGTATCAGTATCTGCGCTCGCAATCGATGTTGCAGACCCAAAAAAGGCAGGCTTTTCCCCGGAAAAACTCGCGGCGCTCGAAAGCCACTTTCAAAGCTATGTCGACAACAACAAGCTTGCAGGCCTGACCACATTGATCGCACGGCGCGGCGAACTGGTGCATTTCAAAACATACGGTATGCTTGATAAAGCAGCGAGCACACCGATGCCCGACAATGCCGTATTCCGTATTTTTTCCATGACCAAACCAGTCACCGGCGTTGCCTTAATGATGCTGTGGGAAGACGGTAAATTTAAACTGGATGACCCAGTTTCCAAATACCTACCTGAATTTAAAAACCAACAAGTTTTCAGCGGCCTTGCTGACGATGGCACTATGAAAACCGCCGACCCGAAACGCGTCATGACCATTCGTGACCTTATGCGCCACACCGGTGGCCTGACATATGGCGTTTTTGGCGACACTCCGGTTGACAGAGCTTACCGCGGCGCAGGTGTCATGTCTCCTGAAAATGACTTAAAAGCCATGGTCGAAAAACTTGCAGCCCAGCCCCTTTTATACCAGCCGGGTGAAGCTTGGGTGTATTCCTTGTCCACTGATGTATTGGGTCGCTTGATTGAAGTGTTATCCGACATGCCGCTAGACGCGTTTTTCAGCAAAAATATTTTTGAACCCCTGCACATGACAGACACCAGCTTTAGCGTTCGCGAAGATCAAAAAGACCGTTTTGCTGAAATTTATGTGCTCGATAAAGAAAAAGGTCTCACGACTTATCGCGGCGATTTCTACCGTGACTTTACTAAAAAACCATCCTTTTTATCCGGTGGTGGTGGCCTTGTGTCTACAACGATGGATTATTGGAAGTTTGCCCAATTGGTGGCAAACGGCGGCATTCTGAATGATACACGCCTCCTTAAAAGCAGCACAATCGACATGATGCGTGTTGACCAACTTCCTGAGACCTTACAAGGCATTGGCGGCGGTAAAACCGGCCTTGGTTTTGGCCTTACATTTGCCGTTGTGAAAGACACTGAAAAAGCAAAAAGCAAGGGCCGGGTTGGCGAATATTTTTGGGGCGGTCTTGCCAGCACACTTTTCTGGATTGACCCAGAAGAAGAAGTGGTGGCCATGGTTATGACCAACTTCATGACCTCGCAAGTTTACCCTCTGCGCCAAGACATGCGCACATATGTATATGAGGCACTTGCTGAGTAATATACACAAACCCTATCCGAATAAATCGGATAGGGTCCAACCTGCTAGCAAGCATAAACACCTATGCTTGCTGGCTATGCTTGCTGGCTATGCTTACTGGCCTTACATGGCAAGTATACAGCCTACATCGTCAAATATAGGGGCTTTAGGGGCTTAGAATAAGAGAGTGCTTGGCTCCCTTAGTTAAAATTCAGCCGCTATTGCTTTTCTGTGCCAAGCTTCCAGTTCCCGATATTACGGGAATAATCATCAAGCACAGTCGACAAATAAAACCATCCAGCCAATTATCTTCAGATAAGTGAAGCCTGTCTGTGCCCTGAGCAGCGTAGCGACAAAGTAACTCGGTCTCTTACAAAGCAAGCTTGATCACCTTATCAGTGATAGCTGGCGATATTTAATTCCATACAGACTTCGGTATTGGCTATTTGTCTTTAAGGGCATCAATGCCACTTACCAGATAGCGATCATACCAATTATACCATGTAGACTGCGGTATGCTCAGCTATTGCAGCGTATGCTTATAAAATTTTATGAAGTGTCTTGAAAATAGCAATGGAGGAGAGGATGGGATATTATTTATAATATAAATCAAAGGATTAAGTAAAAATTGGATTTTAACCCCCCGTTCAACCCCCCACCTGAATCATGACACCTATGTATTGTGACACTTCCAATGCCTCTATAATATCACTTCGCAAATAGTTTTGCCAAACTAAAATGAAACCGGCCCATGATCTAAATCACAGGTGCCAACATAATAAGAGCGTTAGGTGTTTATCAGATTTTATTCGGGGGAATATATGATGAGAATTCTAGTAGCCATTTTATTGGCCGCCATATGGTCAAGCACTTCTTCTGCAGCATGTCATCAACATGATGAATTCGGCATCAAGGATAGAGTTAAGGGCGGCCAAATTGATCGCGAGCTATGCCGTGAAGGTTACGCGGTAGGATACAATGAGTATTATAAATCGCCAATATGGGTGGCCTACAAGATCACAAAATCTAGCGTAGAAGGTGGTGTGGGGCGCACAACTAAATTTAAGGCTGATATGGACCTCCCAGAAGAAAGCCGCGCCACACTTTGGGACTATAAGTATTCAGGGTATGATAGAGGGCATATGGCCCCGTCTGCTACGATGGATTTCAACAAGAATGCGCGTGATGAAAGCTATTATCTATCTAACATGACACCCCAAATAGCAGGGCTCAACCAACAGGGGTGGAAATATCTTGAAGCGTTTTTTAGAGACATCGCAATTGAACACAAAACGGCTTACGTGGTTACTGGCGCAATCTTTGATGGAAACAACAGAACTATTGGTAACGGTGTTCATGTACCGTCACACCTATACAAAGTGATCTATATTCCGAGAACACCTGGCAATGAGGTTATGTTTGGTTTCCTGATCCCTAACGAAAATTTCAACATCAAAGACCTGAAAAAATACCAAATGCCTGTAAAGAAAATTCAAAATAGAGCGGGCCTAGACTTTTTCCACAAACTGAAAAACAGCCTAGAAAAACAACTTGAAAAATCCCGCGTAGATTATTGCGCTATTATGGACGTTAAAGAACCTACAGCCTGCGAATAACCATACAGCGAATTAAAACTTCAAAGGTTCTAAAGGTTTTAGTGGCTCTAATGGCTCTAAGTCGAGATCGTCAAGTTGATCGTGCGAAGGAGCCTTTGGTGGTTTTGGTTCTTTCGGCGCTTTAGGCTCTTTAGGCTTATCCATTAGTTAATCCCCATTTGTTTTGAGATTGCATCAACCACATCTTTGGAAACGGAGCCAAACTGTTCGGATACAAACTTTTCTACGTCAGCCCGCGTTTTAAACCCGTCAAATGCTCTTTCACCCTCAGTTGAATATTTAATGATTGTGCCGTCTGCCAATTGGATAGCCAATTGTTTTGCTTCACTTTCTTTGCCATCAATAAACTTGGCTTTGCAAATGTATTCTACACCTGAATCAGAAATACATTTTTTGATTTCCCATTCATTAAGCCCCGCGTAATTTTGCTTATTCCACGGCACTGCACCCGCGCAAGCAGTTAACGTAAGCGATATCGCTAATAACATTATGACGGGTAAGCTATTCATCTTAGAACGGCTCAATGTGTTCGAATTGATAACCATCATCAACACACCGCCGCCATCCGCAAGTAATCGTTCAATTGGTCCCATAAACTCTTCTGATAGACCAAGCCTATTCAATAAAATTATTGCAAGCCCCGCATATGTAGATTTTTCTTTAAGGCGCTCAATTATCCAGCTTTTGACTACATCAATCAACTTATCCACGTCATCACTCCATAGTTTGCCCGCGCACGAGCCATAAAAAAAGACGCCACAAAAGCGCCATTCCAACAAATGCGACCACCACAACAATGGCGATTGCGTCTATAATTCGTCTAAATCTCTTGGCCACCGCTCTGCTGCCCCTGATCGCACATCAAAATGAACGCGGTTTGAATAAAGCCCTAAGCCGTATTGGTTTGGGTATGCCTCATTGATATGATCGTAAACCTCGCGGGGCGGGATGTGTTTGCCATCTACCTTCAGCTTAAAGTCCATCGCTTTGGCTTGCGTGTGCAGGCTGCCCGGTGCCGCGCCCGGTGTTTCTGCGTTATGGGCATCACAGCGGTTTGGGCCTGTGACAATAAGCGCTGCCCTGCCCTCGTATTTGTCAGCAAAGTGGTTACATATTTCTTGAATGTTTTTAACAAGGTCAACATCCACCGTATCAAACCCACAACGGCATCGGCAGGCCATTTCCCACCGAGATAGATTAAAGGATAAATCACCCATCAGACAAACCACCCAAGCTTATCAGCTACGAGGAACAGCAGCAGCACACCCAGTTTAGTGAGCACCACACCCAGTA
>JAESQS010000345.1 GCA_016765035.1 Kordiimonadaceae bacterium
CACTGAAGTCCGCCTTTGTGCCGCTGAAGCATGCCAAGCTATTGGCGCGCGGCAATTAACAAAGGATGTGTTAACTGCATGCGAAACATTACCGCCTGTCAGTTTGGTCCCCGTTTACTGCCTTGGTCTATGTTCAGTGGCCCCTGCTGCAATGGTTGGCGGCAAACTTATTGGCCGTGCAAACGTTGAAAAGATCAAAAACGAGATACTAAACCAATCTGAGGAAGTCGTTGCATGAGCTCAGTACCTACGCTTTATATTCCCTTGGATTCCGTCGCCGTTAGTTTGGGCGCAGATCAACTCGCCGACAAAATTTCATCCCACATAAACTCAAAGAATTTGCCCATCAACATTGTGAGGACGGGTTCTAGGGGTATGCATTGGCTAGAGCCTTTAGTTGAAATTGATCTAGAGGGTCAGCGGATTGGCTTTGGCCCTCTTGACGAACAAGATATTGAGCCTTTCATGCACGCCCTTGCCGCTGATGCCACACAACACCCGAAGTATCTGGGGCCAATAGCGGATATCCCCTTCTTTAAAGATCAAACCAGATTGATTTTTAGCCGCTGCGGTGAGATCGACCCCTTACAGTATGATGCGTATGTCCAGCTTGATGGTGGCACAGGCCTTCGCAAAGCACTGGCCATGAAGCCCGCTGATATCTGTAGTGAAGTTCTTGCCTCGGGCCTACGCGGCAGAGGCGGCGCAGGCTTTCCCGCAGGCATAAAATGGCAGACCGTTGCCGGTGCAGAAGCTGACCAAAAATATATCGTCGTCAATGCCGATGAAGGCGATAGCGGCACCTTTGCTGACCGTATGATTATGGAAGGCGATCCGCTTCTCCTGATCGAAGGCATGGCCATTGCTGGGGTGGCTGTTGGTGCTACACAAGGCTATATCTATTTAAGGTCTGAATACCCGATCGCGGAACGTATCTTGAAGGCTGCCCTTGATGTTGCACGCAAAAACAACATGCTCGGGGGCAATATCCTCGACAGCGGCAAGGCCTTCGACGTGGAAGTTTTTGTCGGCGCAGGGGCGTATATCTGCGGCGAAGAGACATCCCTTCTCAACAGCCTAGAGGGAAAACGCGGGGAAGTTCGCATAAAACCACCCCTTCCAGCACTTGAAGGTTTGTTTGGCAAACCAACCCTCATCCATAATGTTATTTCCCTCTGCTCGGTGCCAACAATTCTATCACGAGGCGCCGACTTTTATCGAGACTTTGGCATGGGCCGCTCCACAGGCACAATGCCTTTCCAGATTGCAGGCAATGTAAAACACGCGGGCCTTTTCGAGACAGCTTTTGGGGTTACGCTGCGTGACCTGGTCGAGAAATACGGTGTAGGCACCCTATCCGGAGCCCCCATCCGAGCTGTCCAAATTGGAGGGCCCCTTGGGGCTTATTTGCCTGAGGCGTTGTTTGACCTGCCAATGGACTATGAAACCATGGCGCAAAATGGCGCGGGTGTAGGCCACGGTGGTATCGTTGTGTTCGATGAACAGGTCGATTTACAAGAACAGGTAAAATACGCCTTTGAATTTTGCGTAGAGGAATCCTGTGGCAAATGCACACCCTGCCGGGTTGGGGCTGTTCGGGGTGTCGAAATTATGGAAAAAATCAAGAATGACACGGACACTGTGAAACAGATGGAATTACTTGATGACCTCTGCGAGCTGATGGTCGAAGGATCTCTATGCGCGATGGGCGGTATGACACCAATACCAATACAAAGTGCAATGAAGCATTTCCCTGAAGACTTTAAAATATCCGGTGGCCAAACCACCCTTGCTAAGGGAGGCCACTAATGGCTCTTTTACGTGAACCAGATTACGGTACACCCAAGTCTAAAACTAACAAAAAAGTCACTTTAGAAATTGATGGCTTTACCGTGGATGCCCCAGAAGGCACGAGCGTTATGCGGGCAGCAGCTGAAGCTGGCATTCCGATCCCAAAACTATGTGCAACAGATAGCCTAAAAGAGTTTGGCTCCTGCCGCTTGTGCCTCATAGAGGTTGAAGGCCGCAAGGGCACCCCCGCATCCTGCACCACACCTGTTGCTGAGGGTATGAAAATACGCACGCAAACAGACAAGCTCGCAAAACTGCGACGTGGTGTTATGGAGCTTTATATTTCTGACCATCCTCTCGATTGCTTGACATGCTCTGATAACGGCGACTGCGAGTTGCAGGACATGGCTGGCGCAGTGGGCCTGCGCGAAGTCCGCTACGGCTTTGAAGGTGAAAACCACTCCGAAGCAGAAAAGGATGTCAGTAATCCGTATTTCGACTTTGACCCTACAAAATGCATCACTTGCTCGCGCTGCGTTAGAGCGTGCGACGAAATTCAAGGCACTCTTGCCCTCACGATAGAAGGCCGAGGCTTTGATTCTAAAGTCTCCTTTGCTGGTGATAGCTTCTTTGATTCAGAATGTGTGTCGTGTGGTGCCTGTGTTCAGGCGTGCCCTACTGCAACGTTACAGGAAAAGTCGGTGGTGGAGCACGGCGTTCCCGACCGCACAGTATTAACCACCTGTGCCTACTGCGGTGTTGGTTGCTCCTTCAAAGCGGAGATCAAAGGCGACCAAGTAGTCCGTATGGTGCCCCACAAAGACGGGAAAGCAAACAACGGCCATGCCTGTGCCAAAGGCCGTTTCGCATGGGGGTATGCCACCCATAAAGAACGCGTTACAACGCCCATGATACGGGACGCAATCACGGACCCATGGCGCGAAGTAAGCTGGGAAGAAGCCATTAGCTTTGCCGCTGACCGGTTGAAAAAAACCCAATCCACCCATGGCCGAAAATCTATTGGGGCCATATCATCATCCCGCTGCACAATCGAAGAAGTTTGGGTTGTACAGAAAATGGTGCGCGCAGCGTTTGGCAACAATAACATTGATACCTGTGCGCGGGTTTGCCACTCACCGACAGGCTATGGCCTCAATCAAACATTTGGCACATCCGCAGGCACACAGGACTTTGACAGTGTTGAAGAAGCAGATGTCATTCTTATCATCGGAGCCAATCCAACGGATGCCCATCCGGTGTTTGCTTCACAAATGAAGCGCCGCCTACGCGAAGGCGCAAAGCTTATCATTGCTGACCCTCGTGCGATTGACCTTGTCCGCTCTCCTCATATTGAAGCGGAGCACTACCTGCCCCTGCAACCAGGAACAAATGTAGCGCTGATCAATGCCCTTACCCATGTTGCTGCGACAGAAGGATTGCTTGATAAAGCTTTCATCGAGGAACGGTGTGACCTTGGGTCTTACCGAGAGTGGTTGGATTTCATCTCCTCCGAGGAAAACTCTCCTGAGGCATTATCTGATATTATTGGTGTTCCCGCTGCCGATATCCGAGCAGCAGCAAGGACCTATGCAAGCGCAGGCAATGCCGCCATATATTACGGGCTAGGTGTGACAGAACATAGCCAAGGGTCAACCATGGTCATGGGCATAGCCAACCTTGCTATGGCCACTGGCAATATTGGTAGACGCGGTGTGGGCGTTAATCCGCTTCGAGGCCAAAATAATGTGCAAGGCGCATGTGATATGGGGTCTTTCCCTCATGAGTTCGCGGGCTACCGTCATGTATCCGATGATACGACACGCGCCCTTTTTGAAGAGGCATGGGGTCGCGTGCAAGACCCTGAACCCGGCTACCGTATTCCAAATATGTTTGATGAAGCCTGTGCTGGAAAATTTAAAGGCCTATACGTACAAGGCGAAGATATTGCGCAGTCTGACCCCAACATCCAACATGTTGAAGCTGCCTTAACAGCCCTTGATATTCTCATTGTACAGGATCTATTCCTAAATGAGACAGCCCGGTTCGCGCATGTCTTCCTGCCAGGCACATCCTTCTTGGAAAAAGACGGATGCTTCATTAATGCGGAACGCCGTATCAACCGCGTACGCCCTGCCATGCAAGCTGCCACCGGCAAAGACGAATGGCAAGTTACACAAGACTTAGCGCAAGCGATGGGCTACTCAGATATGGCCTATGCATCTTCATCCGACATCATGAATGAAATCGCCGAACTCACCCCCAGTTTTACAGGGGTTTCTCATGCGCGACTAGATGAAACCGGCAGCGTGCAATGGCCCTGCAATGATGAGGCTCCAGACGGAACGCCAATCATGCATATCGACGGTTTTGTACGCGGTAAGGGCCTATTTGTTCTTACCGACTATGTGCCAACAACAGAGAAAACAAACCGCAAATTCCCGCTCATTCTCACCACCGGGCGTATCCTCTCACAGTATAATGTTGGGGCGCAAACCCGGCGTACTGAAAACAGTGATTGGCACGCTGAAGACATGCTTGAAATCCACGCTTCAGACGCTGAAGCAATGGGTGTGCATGATGGGCATTGGGTTTCAGTGAAAAGCCGTAAAGGCGAAATAACGCTGCGCGCAAACATCTCCAAACGCATGGCTCCCGGTGTTGTCTACACCACCTTCCATCACCCTGAAACGGGCGCTAATGTTATCACCACAGAGAATTCTGATTGGGCTACAAATTGCCCTGAATATAAGGTGACGGCCGTAGCAGTAACCCCTGCCAACCACCGCTCTAAATGGCAAAAAAACTATTCTATGACGACGCCGCGAATGCGCAACATTGCAGAGCCCGCTGAATAGACATGGTCAAAGTCCGCATATTTGGTGACGAAGCCAAAACCCATCACTCAGTCGAGATGAAATCGGCAGCGGCACAGGCGACATGGGCTGTGCCGGAAGAAGTGCCTGTCGCCTTCATATACAATCGGCGCAACTATGCTGTTATGATGGCCACCCCCGCTAATTTATCTGAGTTTGCCGTGGGGTTTTCCATTACTGAACGTGTGATCGACCACTGTGATGACATATCATCCATTGATATTCACCAGAGCGATCAAGGGATTGAATTCCATATTGCTATTGCTCCCAAAATGCTTGAGCGGTTAGATGTACGGCAGCAACGCCGCAACCTTGTCGGGCGTGCTGGCTGTGGTATTTGTGGCTTAGAGAACGCAGATGTTATTTTTGCGAGGCTCCCCGTTGTTGCAGAAAAAAGACGCGTACTTGAAATTCAGGTTTTAGAAGCAGCCTTACAAGACTTGGAAAAATGGCAGCCTCTGAATGATAAAACCAAGACGGTTCACGCTGCGGCTTTTGTTTCAAATGCTGGCCATATCCATATGGTCAGAGAAGATGTGGGTCGCCATAATGCACTGGACAAATTGCTAGGGGCCATTGCATTAGAACACATTAATCCTTCGGATGGGTTTGTGTTGATATCTAGCCGCTGCTCCTACGAAATAATCGAAAAATCTGCCCGCATGGGCATACAGGCTGTGGCTTCAATTTCTGGCCCAACAGCCTTTGCAATTCGCAAAGCGGCAGAAGCCAATATCGCTCTATATTGCAAATCGGGCGATACGTTTCTTGAAGTGAATAATTTAGGGCAATAAAAAGCCCCTCAAAACACACCTTCCCCTACGAGTTCACCGGCCACAAATCAAAACAGCAAGAGTTCAATTTTGCAAAACGCACATATTCGCGCGTTGCAAAGACACTGTACTTTCAATATTTGCATTTTGATAACTTTCTGCGCGTAGAATGAATAAAACTCACTCAGGTAAGGTGGCTTTCCGCCATTTTTTTGCATTTAGCAATCTTGGCCTGCACTTTGCTCTGATGAGTGTGAAGTGGCGGCAAACACTGATTGAGCACAAACAGAAGGATGGCAGATGATCGTCAGAAGCGATGCCAACATATTATTAGTGGAAGACACTCTTTCTCTTGCGCTCGTGTATGAAAATGCCCTTATAGCGGCTGGATATAGAGTGACTATAGTAGAGGATGGTGCTGCGGCATTAGATGCGCTCAGCACAAAGAACTACGGCCTAATGCTCCTGGATCTTCAATTACCTGATATGGACGGCACAGCAGTATTGGAGCAAATAAAGGGAACATCTAGAGAGCTCCCCGTAATAGTTGCAACATCTGATGCCTCTATCAATCGGGCCATTCAAGCAATGCAACTTGGTGCTCTTGATTATATCGTGAAGCCCTTTTCCGAAGAGCGTCTTTTAACAACAGTCGGTCACACGCTGGAGCGGGCTATTCTCCGGAAAACTGTGGCGACTATTGAAAATGAAATTCCAACTGAGAGTTTCCAAGGATTTGTAGGTGAATCCCTCCCTATGAAAGCAGTCTTCCGTGCCATTAAACATGTGTCCCGCTCAAAAGCGACAGTGTTTGTAACGGGCGAGTCTGGTACAGGGAAAGAAGTTGCTGCTGAATCCATCCACCGAGAGGGGCCTCGTACAGACAAGCCATTCGTTGCCCTTAACTGTGCAGCAATTCCCCGCGATCTTATCGAATCTGAATTATTCGGACACAAAAAAGGTTCCTTCACAGGAGCAATTGCTGATCGTGAAGGGGCAGCCAAACGAGCAAACGGCGGCACATTGTTTCTTGATGAAGTGTGCGAAATGGATATAAACCTGCAAACAAAGCTACTCCGTTTCTTACAAACAGAAAAAATTCAAGCCGTTGGGGCACCACGGGAAGAACGAGTTGATGTTCGCGTCATTTGTGCCACCAACAGAGACCCCGCAGCAGAAGTAGAAGCCGGACGGTTTAGAGAAGACCTCTTTTACCGCCTTAATGTGATCCCCGTGAATTTGCCGCCCCTTAGAGACAGAAACGGCGACGTCATGCTTCTCGCTCAGCATTTTCTTGAAAAATATTCAGAAGAAGAAAATAAGGCCTTTGAAGGTTTCGATGCAGAAAGTGACACTATGCTTCGCCTGCAAAAGTGGCCTGGCAATGTACGCGAATTACAGAATGTAATCCGTAACATCACCGTAATGCATACAGGACCCATTGTAACTGCAGGTATGCTTCCCGAACAGGCCCTCATAAGTGCCACACCCCCTACTCTTAGCTCCCCTACTGCGGTGCAAAGCACACCACACGGCATCGCGGGCCTTACAGCCCCCTCTTCTGGTCTTGAAGGGTTGCCTGCTTTACTGAAAGAAGGCTCCCTAGATGATATTGAGCGCATGCTCATTGAAGGGCGTATTGCTGCTCATATGAATAGCATCCCTAAGGCCGCTGAATCACTGGGTGTTAGCCCCTCTACTATATACAGAAAGAAAGAGAAATGGGAGGAGCGCAAAGGCCCCGTCCAGGAAGTCGGGTGATGATGTTTTTTCCGCCCCTTTCACCAACATGGTGCGGACATTTACAGCATAAGTTTTGGACACTTGTCTCCCTATAGAGCTCCGGCTAAATGAGCACTCTCCGCCTTACGTACACGCCACGTGTTCACAGCACTAAGGACCTGACTGAGCACCGCCATAAGGCATAGTCCCGCCAAAAACCCAAAGGAACGATGGCCCATACAGCGGCACCAGAAGCGGGAGGTGCTTCAACCCCGTCGCTGATTGCACCCAGCGCAATCGTGCCACTCAACACGCCTTGTGTGATCTGTAGCACGATGTGTTCATACGCGGGTGTACTGCTGTGGCAGGTTGATTTCAATGCCCATATTTTCCTATATCAAAAATTGTACTACTTGAAAATAATACGGTAAACACACAACTATTTGGGGATATTATTCAACTGACGTATGGTTGATCGTCAGAGGAGCGTCGGCATGAAGCGGCGATGTTGGTATAATAATGATGGAGGTATTAAATGATTAGGAATTTACTTGTCGCCACAATGATAGTTGCAACGCTGGGTGCAGGATTAGCGGCAAAACCACTAGACACGTCCGCGATTAAAGCCGCACTCGAAACCCGCATAAAAAATGGCAATGGTGTTGGATATGTTGTGGGCATCATTGATGGTGCAGAAAGCAAAATTATTACCCACGGCCAAGCGCGCAAAACGTCGAGTAACGCACCAACAAAAGATAGCCTTTTTGAAATTGGGTCCATCACAAAAACCTTCACGGGCCTTCTACTGGCCGACATGGTGCTGAAAGGAGAAGTCTCGCTTGATGATACGGTGGTTTCGTTATTGCCTGAAGGTGTGCGGATACCCTCTTATAAAGGGAAGGAAATAACGCTTTTAGACCTCGCAACCCACACATCTGCCTTGCCTCGACTCCCTAGTAACTTTGTACCCAAAGACGATTCAAATCCTTACGCTGGCTATACAGTTGAAATACTGTATGCGTTTTTAGCAAGCTATGAGCTAACACGTGAAATAGGTGAAAAAGTTGAATATTCAAACTTAGGTATGGGGTTGCTTGGCCATGCATTAGCCAACAAAGCCAATATGTCCTACGAAGACCTCTTGCGCATACGTATTTTTGAGCCCCTCGGCATGACCAATTCAACTATTACACTGCGCGAGAAAGATACCAAGAACCTAATTGACCCTCATGGCCCGAACAGAGAGATAACCAGTCACTGGGATTTGGCTGTAATGGCGGGCGCGGGGGCCATTCATTCATCAGCGGTTGATATGATGACATATATGGCAGCGAACCTTGGTTTAAAAACAAGCCGGTTGGATGATGCGATTGAGTTCAGCCACAAGTTTAGGCATCAGTATGGGGATAGTGGTGGAGGAGTTGGCCTAGCCTGGGTTAGAAGTGTAAAAACAGACAATGGTGTAACGTTCGCTCATGACGGTGGCACAGGCGGGTTTCGGGCTTTCATTAGTTTTAACAAGGAGCAAGCGAAGGGTGTTTTTGTCTTGGCTAATTCGCACGACAACGCAACTTTGATCGGCCAAGCACTGTTTTCAGGCGACATTGCCAACTTTACACGAACAGAGCGTAAAGTCGTTGATGTCCCCGCGACAGTGTTAGCCCGGTATGAAGGCGAATATGAGCTTGCACCAAATTTTTCCATTGTTGTTGTGGAACATGAGGGTTCTCTATTTTCTCAAGCCACAGACCAGGCGAACTTCCAACTTTTTTCGAGTGCGAAAAACAAGTTTTTCGCTAAACAGGTTGAAATATCATTCACCTTTGATGAAGGTTCTGAGGGCGAGATTGTTTCTTTAATAATGCACCAAAACGGTAGAGATACGCCGGGGCTTAAGCTTTCAGCCAAAGAGCAAAAAGCCAACGCAGAAAAAAGGACCGAAGGCACGGTTTCTTTAACACCGGATCAAGTTGCTCAGGTGGTTGGGGTCTACCGCTTTTCACCTCGTGTAAGAGTAACCATTGCTGAAAGAGCGGGTTCCTTTTCTGCTCAATTAACAGGCCAAGGGCCAGTCCCTATTTTCCCTAAATCCAGCACCAAGTTTTTTGCCAAGGTTGTTAAAGCTTCACTGACATTCAACGTTGATAAGCAGGGAGCAATAGTTTCTGTAACGCTGGATCAAAACGGTGCTGCCTCACAGGCAAAGAAAATCACCTAGCCCAGCTTGTTTTGACAGGAGGCAGCAAGCCCAGACGTAGCCGATGCGGAAATGTTGGAATATGCTGGCCCCTACCTACCGTCAGATATTGCCTAAGTTTACCCTATTTTTTTGTCCTGAAAGTGAACTACTGCGTTTAGGAAATATGCAATGTTTCAGTGTCTGTAATGCCCTTTCGCGCGGCTGCCAATTATGTGTCACACCTGACGCACACCTGTACATTTTTTAAGCCATTGATATATATAGACTAATTACCTTAATCTTGCCTTCAAGCCACCTGCAGGAATTTGCATGGTTTTTTGTTAAACCCTTATAATAATTTAGGAACCTGCATGCAGGTGGGTGATATGGCGAGGGAAAAAGGGCCTCCTGATGAGCCTAATTTAGTGATGAGGGAAAGTGACTGTTGGTGACCTAGGCCGAGGTGCTCCACATCAGCAGCTGAGAGATATACTTGAGCTATCAAAAATTGTGACTATGAAGGCGCTCTTTCTAGTTGAATATAGTATATTTCAACTGATGCTGCACTCTCTCGTCGTAAGCCGTCGTATAGTCCGTCTGGATGGATTCTGTTAGCTACCGGTCAGGCGCAGGCCTACCTTGAAGGTCCTTCCTTCACTGGGTAGCCCCAACTGCGGTAGCACTAGGGCATTCGTTAGATTATCCAGTGTGCTGTATAGCTGCCACTCACCAAGTTTCGTACGCTTCAAGGGTACATAAAACTTGACATTGAGTTCGGTCGAAGCACGAAGCTTGACGGTGCTACCACCCTCATTTTCGTCATATGCCGGGCCGGTGTAATTCACTTCAAGGCGCAGGTTGCTACCATTCGTGAATTTAAAGTTGCCGGCTAACAAGGCTTGGCTTTTTGGGCGCTGGTACAAGGTTGGGCGGTTGCTATTTTTGTCGCGATCAGCGCGCAGCTTTTGCCAGAAGGTGTTTGCCTCCAGTGTAAAGCTATCCGATAGTTGCCAGATAGCTGTTGCTTCGATGCCGTAACCGAAGGAGCCATCAAGGTTGAAGCGCTGACGCAGCGTTGTGTTATCCACCACCACTTGGCGGCGAGAGAGTGTATCGTTGATGCGCGTGAACCAGGGTGTGACGGAGACCGTAATGGGAACTTCAGGTGGTGCCCAGTCGAATGTAATGTCCCCGACAATTGCGCTCTCTGGCTGTAAGCCCGGATTCACAAGAAATTTGCCGAGGGCGGTGCCATAAAGCTCTCGCATCGTCGGGAAACGAGTTCGCTTCCCAAGTGTTGAAGTAATGGTCCATTCTGGCGAAGCCTGCCATGCAAGGGCTACGTTGCCTGCCCATCTGGAGATTGAGGGCTGCCCTGGTCGACCGCCTGTGAGCGGTGTGGATGCACGGTCGTGAGCTAAGGCGAAGGAGGACTTTAGATTGTTCGTTATAGGTACGTCAATTTCGCCGCCAATGCTGACAAGCTTCTGACGGAATTGCTCGCTGTCTCCTGACACATTTGCAATGAGGTTGGTTTCAATCTGATGGTGCGTACTATCCTGCAGCGACGCCACAAGACGGGTGGTCACATGCGACCAATCGTTCGATAACACCAGCCGACTGCCATAGGTTTTGTCACGGTCATTCTGCTGGTCTTCGGCAAGGCTGTAGCTCACATCGCTGTAGGAGACGATTGATTGAGAAAATCGTTGGTGCCATGCGTTCACACGCAGGTTTGCCGTGTCGCTTAGGTCGATATCACCGGCTGCGTTTATCTGTGTCATGTTCCAGTCAGGATAACGCCAAAAGCGCACGCCACCTTTGGCGGGGTCGATATGAGCGGCAGCCGCAATGCCTTTTTTTGCACTGATATCCATCCCTGACAGGCGAATGCTGCCCCAGTCTTGCTCCAGCGTAGCGGCGGCGAACAAGCTGGTACTCTCCATGTCGGTATTGGTGCGGCCATCACCCTCCAAAGGGTCAAACGGGATAGCTGCGTCGTCGGCAACGCTGATGGCGTCACGGCTACGGTGGTTCACACCCAATTGCAGGCTGATGCTATCCAAGGGGATATAGGCTTCGCCTTCCAGCAAAAAGGCGCCTTGTGAGCCTATTTCGTTGCGGACGCTGACTTGAAGTTCATCGCCTGTTTCCTGGGTAGAGATGTCGATAACGCCTAGCACGGCATTGGCACCATATTCAATAGGAGCGGCGCTTTTGATTACACTGACATTTCTTACTAGGCTCGCCGGGAACAGGCTTAGGTCGGCACGGCCATCCCATGGCACACTGATCGGTGCCCCATCGATGAAAATTTGCGATTGGCGTTCTTCGGATCCGCGTAGGCGCAGTACTGCTTCGCCGCGCGAATTTGTGCGAATACCAACCCCTATAACAACGCGGAAAATCTCGGTGAAAGATGTTGGCACAGTGCGTTCAAAATGCGATTTGGTTAGTACCAGTGCTGGCTGCAGCGCGCGCTTTTCACTTCTTAGCGCTGTAACATTGATTTCTTCGATACCAATAAGGCCCGCACCTTCAGCGACGGTCGCTGAAGAGAGGATCCCTAACATCAATAGAAAGAGCAGTAAATATTTACCCGGAACCATTTTTAAGATTTTCTACTTCGTATGCCGCTGATGATATGAGTGATGAGGAGGAATGGCAGTAATCCACCAATGCCGAGATGGAAATAACCCACAACTTCCCGGCTCAATTCGCTGTTCATATAATAAAGTAGGTAAGCTGTGATAATCTGAAAAGCGACTGCTGATATTAGAGTGAGCCCCCAAAGGCGCTGGCGTTTGCTGCGCCAGCTATAGGGGATATGGGCGAATAAAAGGCCGCCAAAACCAATGATCATGAAAAAGGCGGCCAGGCCGTGTACCATCAGCGCTGGATATTGCCACGGGTGCTTTTCTGGCCCGAAATCACCTTCTATAATTATGAAATCACGCAGGATGAAAAACACGATGCCTGTGACCCAGCTTGCAGAAAGTGTTACATAGAGAACCCGCCGATAAAGGGTGGGGATCTTCTGTGTCATGCGCTGGAGGTTTATGGTGCGAATATTCATGCGGCCACTCTCATTTCATCGCCGCCTTGCGTCAGCCGAAGGCCAGACGCTCCGAAACGCGCTAAAATTGACGCGGGGGCGTCATAAAGAAAAACAGCCTTTGTTAAAGTGTCAGCTATCATGCAGGAGGGTGCAAAAACAGAGATGCTGTCGCCGCTTTTCTCAAGACACCCTGCCTGTCTGTTAACGATCAAGCTGGCGTTGCCTGCATAGTGGGGCGCACTTGTTGCCATGGCTGGTGCCAACATATCAACTTTGGAAAATTCACCACGGGTCCGTGGGTCAGGGCTCCGTATCTGTACGGTCTCGCCGTGCCATTGCTGCATCCGAAGGTCGCCGCCCGCATTAATGACCAGCTTATCCAGATCAGGCATTGCCACTGCTAGGATTTCAAAGGCAGCATCTACGGCATAGCCTTTGGCGATGCCGCCCAGATCAATTTTAAGTTCGCGGGAGAAAAAAACCCTGCCCTTGCTTAAGCGAATATCCCTCCAATTGCCTGTTTGCGCGTGCGGCTCATATAAAGCAGGAAGGCCGCCCTGAGCCATGAGTTCAGGAACCACTGAAATGTCGTAGGCCCCTTTTGTCAGGTCGCTGAGAAGGCGTGCAAACTGCAACACAAATTCCATATCATCTGATATTTCAACCGGGTGCAGGTGGGCCTCCCTGTTAATCCGGGAAAGTTCACTTTCAGGATCATGGAAGCTCATCAGGGCCTGGATGCGCCTGATCTCGCCAAAGGCCAGGTTACTCAAGGCGATTATTTCATGCTCTGCCACCTCCGCTGATATGTCTATTTCAACGCAAGTTCCAAGAAGAGGCTGGTTACGGCTCAGGTTTTTCATCAGGAAGCTTACTTACAAAGGTTTCAAAACCTGATCCCAAGTGTGGGTCAAGCGATTGATAGCGTCTGTAATGTGGCGACAGGAAAGGGTTGCACCTGAGATGTTTTTGACTTGCTTGTCCAACTTCAGGTGTTCAGACGAGTCCCTGCCGGTGAATTGGGCGCGCCATTTTGGGTTAGCTATCTCATAACCATAGGTTTCCCGGTATTCCAGTATCTCTATGCCCTTTACCTTGCCCAGACCATCGATGCCGACACCAATGTCAATAAACTCGTGTTTGCCCACAACCTGATCAAGGAGGAACCAGTCATTCTCAGCGCTTTTGAAGGCATTAAGTTTTTTGTTACGGACGCGGGTTTTGGATGCCTTTTTAATCGACTTCATCTGTGGTTTGGTGAGTGTGACCGGATGTGCGGCAAACGCTTTGTCACCCCAAATGAGTTTGCGAGCTTGATCAGGCGTTAGATATTCTTTTGCCCAAACAACCTTTGGCCGAAACAGCAGGCCAGCAAACAGCAAGCCAGCGCCTCCTCTGAGGAGGAAGCGCCGGTTGATACCTGAATTTTCAGACTTGTAGTTCATAGAATTAAAACTCAAAGCCAAAGGTTAAACCGATGTGGACTTTTTCGTGCTCGTCAAAGTTCCTGTTCCCAACATTGAAGGAACCATCACGACCGCCGCCGCTGAATTGGAATAATGCGCCAGCAGTTGCCCACCATTTTTCCGTGCCATAGTGCAGCGTTGGGCCGATATAGTTGCCGTTCTGGAACTGGTTGCCGAAGCTTGGGAAGAACAGGTCAATGTCTGAAGGGGTCAACTCAGGCTCGTCATAGACAAGGCCACCAGAAACTGGGTCGATAACCTGTGGTACAAGATAATCAGACTGGTGACGATACTCTAGGCCGAGGTACCATTTGGGTGCAATGCGGTAAGAAATACCGGCTGAGATATCAAGAGCGATTTCTTCTTCAAGAACAAAGTCTGCACCGTGGCCTGAAGTACGTTTTTCAAGCTCCACCTTGGGCGAGAATGTAAGAATAAGGGTATCATCCAGGAAGTTTTTCTGGAAGAAGAGCGTTAGTTCGAGGGCGTCCTGGTTGATTTTTGCACCGTCAAGACGATACCGGTCGCGGTGATCCCACGCAACACCAACAGACAGCCCAAAGGTGTCTTTGTAGGTGCTGAGGATGTTGTATTTAGCTTCGAATTCATACCCGGCGAATGCAAGGTTTGAATAACTTCCACCTTCACCACCCTGCGTATCAAAGTAAGGCTGCAGATCAGGGTCTGTTATAGTATAGCTGTGATTGAAGATACGAAATTTGGCTCCGACAGTCAGTTTGTCAGTGATACCATATTCAATCATTGGCGAAATTTCGTGGAATGTATAAGAACCGCCTTCTTTGCCGGTCCGGATAATATCCTGTAATTTTAACTCGATCTTTCCTTC
>JAESQS010000346.1 GCA_016765035.1 Kordiimonadaceae bacterium
AAAGGTACTTCCCGCAGCAGGAAGAAGCGCACAGGGTCAAGCCCATAGCTTTCGATCAATTCAAACGGATCAATCACATTCCCAAGTGATTTAGAAATTTTTTGGCCTTCATTTGTCCACCAACCATGGGCAAATACACGGTTTGGCAAAGGCATATTGGCAGCCATAAGAAAGGCAGGCCAATAGACAGCGTGGAACCGAAGAATGTCTTTGCCAACAATATGCACATTTGCAGGCCAGAATTTCTGATAGTCTTCGGCATCCATGTCGGGATAACCAGTCGCTGTTAAGTAATTTGCCAAAGCATCAATCCACACATACATAATGTGGCCTTCGGCTTCCGGCACTGGAACGCCCCAGTTAAAGGTCGTGCGAGAGATTGAAAGGTCTTGCAACCCGCCTTTTACAAAGCTTTTAACTTCATTCAGGCGTGATTTTGGCATTACAAAATCAGGCTGATTTTCATATAGGGCAAGCAGCTTTTCTTCAAAGGCTGACAACTTGAAGAAATAACTTGGTTCTTCAACCCATTCTACAGGCGCGCCTGTTGGAGCAAGCTTTTCGCCGCCCTCGCCTTCCTTCAACTCGTCTTCACCATAAAAGGCTTCGTCGCGCACACTGTACCAGCCTGCGTAGTTATCTTCGTAAATAAAGCCGTTTTTCACCAATTCACGCCACAATTGCTGAACAGCGACTTTATGCCGTGCTTCTGTTGTGCGGATAAACTGGTCATTTGAAAAATTCATCGCTGCGGCAAGGTCCTGAAACCGGGAGGAAACCTTGTCACAGAAGGCCAAGGGGTCAACGCCTGCTTTTTCGGCAGATTTCTCCACTTTTTGCCCGTGCTCGTCCGTCCCTGTCAGGAAAAGAACATCAAAGCCATCAAGCCGCTTAAACCGGGCCAGCATGTCGCACGCCAGCGTCGTATAGGCGTGCCCAATATGGGGAACATCATTTACATAGTAAATGGGCGTCGTGACGTAAAAAGACGGCCTATCAGTCATAAATTTCTCTCGAATTATATACCAGCGGTGCTAGCTGCGGGACAGTGCACCTATAGAAGTAAACAAGCTAACAATAACCTGTTTACGGTCAAGGTTTACCGCGTCCGCACGGTTTACCATTTCGCCCATCTTTTCCCACAGGTCCAGCCACTGATCAACCCCAGCAATGGACGAAATTCGTGCCATCTGCACAGATTCACCTTCCATTATGTCATTTGTTGGCTGACCAGAGGCCATTTGGCGAATAAGCCGCTGCAACCAATCCAGATAAATCTGAATGAAAGCGCGGTAACGGGCATCTGCTTTTATCGCTGAAAGTTGTCCTGCAAAGGCATGGACTGCCGGCACATTAATACGAGGCAATTCTGCAAGCAATACCGCCATTTCACGGTAAAGCGCCACCCCTTCAAGGTCCGCAAGCTCAATGGCCCTGCCCGGTGCGCCATCTGCCAGCATTGATGTGCTGGCAAGCGCCTCCATGCTCATATTCGGGTGTTTGGCCGCAAGAACGGCTTTCACACTGTCTTCCTGCAAACTTTGCAGCTTGAGGGTTCGGCATCGGCTTCTAATGGTTGGTAAGAGTTTTCCGGGGGAATGTGCCACTAGAAAAATAATAGCTTTCTCCGGTGGTTCTTCCAGAATTTTAAGCAAGGCATTTGCGGCGTTACTGTTCATTTCATCAGCTGCATCAACAATTGCCACCCGCCAACCCCCTTCGGCGCTGGTTTGGGCAAAGAAGTTAATCACCTTCCGCACATCATCAATGACGATGTTTGCCCGCATTTTCCCCGTTTTCTCATTTTCGCTGCGTTCCGCAACAATCAGCCCGCCATGGCCGCCAGCTTTAATACGCTGAATGTCGGCACTTTCAGGGTCTGTATGCAAAGTTTGCGCTTCTGTGGTCAGTTCTTCGCCAAACAGGCCGGGGCCGCCATCATTCGTGGTTTGAGTAAGCAAAAATTTAGCGAATTGCCATGCAAGTGTTGCTTTACCAATGCCTTTGGGACCACTGATCAACCAGGCATGATGCAAGCGGTCTGAATTAAAGGCTTCAAGAAACAGCCGTTCGGCTGCTTCATGGCCAAAAATCTGGTCCGTGTACCGGGGGCCTTGCCGCTCTATGTCAGGTGCGTCAGCCATTAGGCTCCGAACTTCCCGGTAATCACGGCCCTAATCTCATGCTGTAGGGCTTCTGGTGTCGTGTCAGCATTCAGCACAACACAGCGCTTTGGCTCATCTTTTGCAATTTTTAGGTAAGCCGCCCGTAAATCCTCATGAAAGCTAACATCCATGCGCTCAAAACGGTCTTCCATATCTGATTTTTGACTTTCACGGGCAATGGCACGTGACAGGCCAATTTTCACTGGCAAATCTAATATTATCGTGAGGTCAGGGGTAAAGTCCCCTAAGGCAAGGGTTTGCAACTCTTTCACCCGCTCAACACCAACGCCGCGCCCAGCCCCTTGATAGGCAATGGAAGAATCGAAAAAACGGTCACAGACGACCCATTCGCCTTTTTCCAACGCTGGTTTAATTCTATTTTCCACATGTTCAGCACGCCCCGCGGTTATAAGCATGGCTTCCGTCATGCCCGACCAGCGGTCAGTTGCGCCTTTAAGAACAAGGTTTCTAATCTCTTCAGCGCCCGGTGATCCGCCCGGTTCCCGTGTTAAACAGGTTGCTAGCCCCTGCTCTAACAGCCAGTCATCCAGCAGTTTAATTTGCGTTGATTTACCAGCCCCTTCACCACCCTCTAAGGTGATGAATTTGGGTGTGTCTTTATGTAAACCTATCATTTCGGTGGATTTTCCGCGCCCGCAGAACCAAAGAGCATATATTCAAAGGCAGCTCCTATTTTGCCCAAGCCGCCAACTTCTGCAATGGATTGCCCCGCAAGAATAGGCTTGCGTACAGTTTCCCTGCCCGGCATTTCAACCAGCAATTCACCCAATTTTTGGCCCTTTTGGATCGGTGCAGGGATAGGGTTTTGATATTCAATGCTAACTTTCATTTGCGCCCGTTGCCGGCGAGACATGGTAATAGCAACATCTTCGCCAATCACCAGTGGCACAGTTGCTGTTTCCCCTAGCCAAACTTCACCGTAATCAATTGTTTCACCAGTGCGGAAAAGGGGGTAATGGCTGAAATTACGATAACCATACTGCATAAGGCGCTTACTTTCCCGCGTGCGGGCATTCTTTGATGTAAGGCCCCCAACAACCAGAACAAGCCTGCGCCCTTCCCTCTCGGCAGAACCCGCTAAGCCATAGCCTGATTCTTCCGTATGGCCGGTTTTCAGACCATCTGCGCCGGGGAAAGTGCCCAACAGAGGGTTGCGGTTATACATATTGGAGCGAAAATTCTTATACAGATATTCCCGTTCTGCAAACATAGGGTACATATCGGGGAAATCAGTAGATAGCCGCAGGGACAAAGTTGCTAAATCCCGCGCAGACATTAAATGCCCTTCGGCGGGCCACCCATTCGCGTTCTTAAAATGGCTATTGGTCATGTTCAGGTCTATTGCTTTGGCATTGAGCCATTCAACAAATGTCTCATGCGACCCTGCCATATGCTCGGCCAAAACCACACAAGCATCATTTCCAGACAAAACAATGATACCGCGCAATAGGTCAGCTACAGTAACAACATCCCGCGCCCGTAAATACATGGTGGAACCACGGTTGTTCCATTCGCGCCATGTTTCGTCAGACACAGTCACTTCGTCATCCAGCGCCAATTCACCTTGTTTAATGGCATCAAAGGCCAGATAGACTGTCATCAACTTGCTCATAGAAGCAGGCGGAAACGGCGTGTCAGCATCCTTTTCAAATAAGATACTGCCTGTACTGGCATCAAGAAGTATAGCTTGCTTTGCCGGTGTCGCCATTCTTTGTGCCGCCGCTGGCAATGCCAAAGTGGCTAGGGAAATAAAAACGACTAAAACTCGTGTAAAAAACTTCGTCACTACTGTGTTCCTTTGGTCCCTAATCATTATTCTACTGCTTCTGAAAAAATTCTGGCTTCAAAAAAGCCGTCTGACACAATACGGTCAAGTCGCTGCTCTGCAATCATCCGTTTCACAAATGGCCCTACTCTCACGCGCCAGAAAGACCCTGAGCTGCCCGCAGATTGCTTCACATGCGCTCTGTGGCCAGTTTTCTTTAATTTATTGGCTTGCAACACAGCATTCCCACGCTGACTGAAAGAGCCAACTTGAATATAATGCGTGAAATATTGCTGCACAGGTGCCTTCACTGTGGGGGTTCGTACTGGCGCAACTGGCCGCGCTGCGGCCATTTTTACAGGCGGTGACGCCTTTAAGCGGCCTGTATCGTCTACAGCCTGAATACGCACCTTGGTAACGCCTTGCTTCTCAAAGCCAAGCAACTGCGCCCCTCTGCGCGACACATCAATTAGGCGGGTGCCAACAAAAGGCCCGCGGTCATTCACCCGCAAAATAATTGTCCGGCCATTGGAAAGGTTAGTCACTTTAACAAAAGTGGGCAAAGGCAGTGTTCTATGGGCTGCCGTTAGCGCATTCATGTTGAAATATTCACCATTGGCGGTTTTCTTGCCGTGAAAATCCTTACCATACCAAGAGGCATGGCCTGTTTCGTCATAGCCGGGCTGTTCTTTGGGGTAATACCATTTACCGGCAACTTTATAGGGGTTCCCTATTTTGCGCTCTACGCCCTGTTTTCCTTGGGGTAATTCCCCATCATTAGGATAGCGCCCTGTGCCAATTCTTGTGGGTGCATTGGAGGAACAGGCGGCCAATAAGCCGAGTAAGACAACAGAGGAAATAAGCTTAAATTTATACATTTATTTAATTTCGTCCGAAAGTAACCCTACAGAAAGCGCATATTTAAACGAGGCATTATAGCGCATGAGGGAACAGAAATTTCTATAGACCAGATATCCTGCACCATCGCCTTTGTCACCAACTATCAGTGCAGCGGCTATTGTCACCTCAGGTAAATCTGCGCCATTTAAACGCCGTATGCCCAACGCCTGCCAATCCTGCAAATCCCGCCAAGCACCCATGCTTTTATAGGCTTTGCAAAAACGGTCGGGTGTTACACCGTCAGCTTGTTTTGCGACCAGAGATGTTTCTCCGCCCTCTGGTAACAAGACTTTGCGGCCCCAAGTTTGGTCATTCCGCCAACCATAAGACTTTAGGTAATTTGCGATAGAGCCAAAGACATCTGCTTTATTGTCCCAAATATCGCGCTGGCCATCACCGTCTAGGTCAACGGCATATTTAAGGTAGTTCTCAGGCATAAATTGTGGCTGGCCCATTGCCCCGGCCCATGACCCCATAAGCTGGTCAAACCGTGCATAGCCTTTATCGAGAATTTCCAGAGTGGCAAACAATTCACGCCGAAAGCGCTTTGCCCGGCGTTTATCATAGGCAAGTGTTGCAACAGCATCAAATACCGAAATCTTTAGGGGCACAGTGCCATAATTGGTTTCAACACCCCAAATAGCTGCAATAAACCTGTTTTGAACACCGTATGTTGCGGCTGCCTTACTGAGGACTGCATCATTTTCCCGTACTTTTATCGCGCCTTTAGTCTTGCGCCACTCACTAACGCGGCTTTTAAGGTAACGCGCATAGGTATGTTTCACTTCAGGCTGATTGCGATCCCGCTTAACGACCCGTACAAGCTGCTTGATGCCGGGTAAGGCAATATCTAGCGTTTCCGCCTTAATGCCCCGCTCCAGCGCTTCCGTACGGACAGCTTCCAGCCACGTTTGGAACGCGGCATCCTGTACAGGCACTATTGAGTCACCCTCAGCCCTAATAGGGGCATCCAAAACAGCGGCTACAAACATAAGGGCAAATGCGGCCTTTAAGTATCGCATATACGAAGAAACTCCCTGAAAATATTCTAACATGACTTTAGGCGCTACACCCCCATGAAGACAAGGCTAGAAACATGCCTTTTTCATGGCAATCTATAATTTATTTTTTGAGAATGGCTAAAAATTAAAAAGGCCGATGCAATGAAGCATCGGCCTTTCAAATTTGGTGAGCCCGACGGGGTTCGAACCTGTGACCTACTGATTAAAAGTCAGCCGCTCTACCAGCTGAGCTACGGGCCCTCACAAATTTGTTCTGAGAAAAGTATTTCTCGGGAACGCGGCGGAACATAGGAGTAGAATGCAGGTCGGTCAAGAAAAAGTATCAGCTTTTTTAATTTTTTTTTCGAAAGGAAGCTTTACCCTAGTGAATGCACCGTTTTTACATCCTGAACAAAGTACAAAGCACCCTGTTTCTAACACCAAAAGAATGAACCATGCATGACTGTACACAACATTTTTTGATGTCGCTATTTATTTTCGGGTGCGTAAGCAACCACTTCAATTTCAACAAGCCCTTTATCTGGATACAGGGCTGTTGTGCCTACAGCCGTCCAAGCGGGGTGAGGTTCACCGATAAATTCGTTTTTTATGGCAGCAACCGCAGCAACCTGTTCGTGTTTGCTCAATGTTGTATAGGGGCTATCAAATACATGAAATGTACGGATTTTCACCACATCGTTGATACTGGCATTCCCAGCCTCAAGGATCCCTTTCAGGTCATTAAAGACGCGACGGATACTGGCTTGAAACGCTTCTTTACCAATGGGTTCAGCGCTGCCAAAAGCACCAGCAACCCCGCCTGAAACAAAAATATAGTCTCCGGCCCTTACGGCAGGCGAAAATTTTAACGCGCCATCATACCAGCCTGATTTTTGGCGTTCCGATGCAATAAGGGCCGTCCTATTGTGCCCGGTGATGTTAAGATTCTCTTTTTTCGGCGCATCACCAAATGCTGGCAGAGAGGTTACAATAAGACCTATAAGTAAAATTGATCGCATACTTCGCTCCTTCTTTCGTCAAACCTTAAAGAAGACCAGCCAAATTTTGAAGAGCTCGTTTACAAGGGCGGGATATCACCCATTTTATATGTTTCCCGGAAATCATTTGCATGTTTGGTTAATGTGCCTGCGTCAATTGCGCTGCGTAACCCAGACATCAAGTCCTGATAAAATTGTAAATTATGCCATGTGAGAAGCATAGAGCCCAATATTTCACCAGACCTTATCAGGTGGCTTAAATAAGCCCGGCTATAATTCGTGCACGTTGGGCAGCTACAGGCACTGTCAATAGGCCGGTCATCTTCTTTATGACGGGCATTTTTAAGATTAATAGGCCCTCGCCGTGTAAAGCCCTGCCCTGTGCGGCCAGACCGTGTTGGCATCACACAGTCAAACATATCAATGCCCCGTTCAACCGCCCCAACAATGTCATCAGGCTTACCAACCCCCATCAGGTAGCGGGGGGTGTTGGTCATCATGCGTGGCATCGTGAAATCAAGGACTTTAAACATATTTTCCTGACCTTCACCCACGGCCAAGCCGCCAATGGCATAGCCATCAAAACCAATCTCAGCCAAAGCATCAATTGACCGATACCGTAGGTCTTCATACACACTGCCCTGCACAATACCAAAAAGCGCAGCCTTAGAAGCATGGTCTTCACCTGAGTTGAAACCATCGCGGGATCGTTTTGCCCAGCGCATAGAAAGCTCCATAGACGTTTTGGCAACTTCATATTCCGCTGGATACGGCGTGCATTCATCAAAAGCCATGACAATATCAGTACCAAGGAGCCGCTGAATTTCCATCGACCGTTCAGGCGTCAGCATAATATGCGTACCGTCTATATGGCTTTGGAAAGAAACCCCCTCTTCGCTCATTTTACGGAGCTCTGTTAGGGACATTACCTGAAAACCACCAGAATCC
>JAESQS010000044.1 GCA_016765035.1 Kordiimonadaceae bacterium
CCTTTCTTTCTTCATTCGCAAACCAGTTGTCACCGTGCTGGTTTCGAATATTAGTGGCAGAACCAGTGTGGCGCGGTATCGTCACAAAAGTCCATGCTGGTGTATGGGCAGTTTTAAGTTTGTTTGGCGCTACACGATACCGTGCATATTTGGTCGCCAAATTATTCTTAAGACTATGTAAAGCATACCCTGTACGGTCGAAAACCGCAATGGGTATAGAGTCTGCGATAAATTCCCACCTGTACCACAAGTGAAAATTGGTCAAATTATCTGCGCCCATTATCCATATAAAGTTGGTGGTGGGCAGGTCTGTTTTCAAGGCATTAATTGTATCAGCGGAATAGCAGGTGCCTAGTTTTTTTTCAAGTTGGCGCACGCGCATTTTAGGCTGCTGGCCTACTATTGTTACTGCACTGTCAAAGCGTTTTTCAAAGGGGGCCATGCCATGGTCCGCTTTAAGGGGGTTGCCGGGGCTAACCAAAAACCATATTTCATCTAAGTCGAGGCGCTTAAGGGCTTCTTTGGCAACATGCAAGTGGCCACCGTGTGCCGGGTTAAAACTGCCGCCATAAAGGCCAATGGTCCGACCGCGCAATTGTGCTGCCTCGCCACGAACTTGTCCCTTATGCCAACATGCTGCCATTGTGCATCAGGGCCGTGTCTGGCCGGTGCCGCGCACTTGGTATTTAAAACTTGTGAGCTGTTCAAGCCCAACAGGACCACGGGCATGGATGCGGCCTGTGGCAATGCCAATTTCTGCGCCCATACCAAATTCCCCACCATCTGCAAACTGGGTGGAGACATTATGCATCACAATGGCGCTGTCTACTTTGCCAAGGAATTCTTCTGCAATAGCGGCATCTTCAGTGATAATACACTCTGTATGGCCTGATGAGTGCGCAGCAATATGCCCAATGGCACCGTTCACCCCTTTTACAAATTTAGCGGAAATTATTGGCTCTAAATATTCCGTGTCCCAATCAACGGCATTCACAGGTTTGATGCGGCTATCAAGCGCCTTGATGCCATCACAGCCGCGTACTTCACAGCCTGCCTCTATAAGGGAGGTAATAATATCCAGCGCTACGGTTTTTGCAGCTTCGTCAATCAGCAGTGTTTCGGCTGCACCACATATGCCTGTGCGCCGCATTTTAGCGTTTAACGTTATATCAACAGCTTTGACAGGGTCTGCTGCACCATCCACATAGACATGGCATATGCCTTCTAGGTGCGCAAATACAGGCACACGGCTGTCATTTTGCACCCGCTCTACAAGCGAGCGACCACCCCGTGGTACGATAATATCGATCACACCGGTCATGGTGAGCATTTCGCCTACGGCTGCTCTGTCTCGGGTTGGTACAAGCTGCACTGCGTCTTCTGGCAGGCCAGCAGACAGGAGGCCCTCAAGGAGGCACTCATGAATAATACCGCTGGAATGGAAGCTTTCACTGCCACCACGCAAAATAACCGCATTGCCTGCTTTTAGGCATAGGGCACCCGCATCAGCGGTTACATTTGGACGGCTTTCATAAATGACACCAACCACACCCAAAGGTACACGGATGCGCGTTATGTCCAAGTCGCTTGGTTGCTGCCAATTTGCAATGACATCCCCAACAGGGTCGGGCAGGGCGGCAATGGCCTCAAGGCCCGAAGCAATGCTTTCTATCCGCTCTTCATCCAGCATCAGCCGGTCAATCATGGCAGCAGATAGGTTTTTCGCCTTGCCAAATTCAATGTCTTTAAGGTTTGCAGCAAGCACGGCTGGCACACTGGCACGCAGAGATGTTGCCGCAGCTTTAAGAGCTGCATTTTTTGCATCTGTTGAGGCTTGAGCTAGCAATGCCGCTGCGCTTTTTGCGCGCGCGCCCATAGCGTGCATCAAGGCTGGAATCTGCTGTGTGTCATCCATCTTCATTATCCTTATAGCATGACTAAGTCATTGCGGTGCACGAGGGCCGAGCGGCCCACATACCCTAGTATTTCAATAGCGTCTCTCATGCGCCGGCCTTTTATCTGAGCAGAATCTGCGGCATCATAGGATACAAGCCCTTGGCCGACTGTCGCACCATCTGTCGCGACGAAGGCAACAAGGTCTCCCCGATTGAAGCCACCCTTCACATCTGTAACGCCAGCGGCTAGGAGGCTAGCCCCCGTTTTGAGTGCATCCACAGCGCCGTCATCAATATATAAGGAACCCTTAGGGGCCATCATACCACGAATCCAGCTTCTGCGCACATCAAGCGGTGTTGATGTTGCTGCAAATAATGTTGATGCTTCACCCGCTTGCAAGCGAGCAAGAGGGTTGGCTGCTTGTCCGTTCGTAATAACCATAGAACAACCACCAGCGAGAGCTATTTTTGCAGCACCGATCTTTGTAATCATGCCGCCACAGCCCACACCTTGAATGGAAGGTGGGCCTGCCATGGTTTCTATCTCTGGTGTTATGTTTTCCACGCAGGTTATAAGCTTTGCTGTATCATTCGTGCGCGGATCAGCAGTGTATAGGCCATCAATGTCACTGAGTAATATAAGGGCATCTGCGCCAACCATTTGGGCAACGCGGGTTGCAAGCCTGTCGTTATCCCCGAAACGAATTTCCGACGTGGCCACGGTGTCATTTTCGTTAATGACAGGCACAGCACCCTTGTCCAGCAACGCATCAATTGTATTGCGGGCATTCAGGTAGCGGGGCCTGTTTTCCATATCGTCCAATGTTAATAATATTTGTGCAATGGCCGTATTATGGCTGTCGAATATGGATTGATAGGCCTGTGCAAGGCGTATTTGCCCAACAGCGGCTGATGCTTGTGCTTCTTCAAGTCGAAAGGGGCGTTTGTTGTAACCCAATACATCTCGGCCAAGCGCAATGGCACCTGAGGATACAATGACAATTTTTTTGCCTGCTGTATGCAGGGCAACAATGTCTGCGGCAACGCTGGCAAGCCAGTCTTGATTAAGCGCACCTGTAGCATTCACCAAAAGCGATGAGCCGATTTTGATGACGATGCATTTTGCCTGTTTAACGGCAGACTGAGATGTCAGGCTTGTCATGTTTAGGCCTTAAATAGGAGACCACCCATCGGGGGTTGGCTCATCTTCCTTGTCATCAACTTCTGCGTCTTCAGGAGCGTTTGCCAGCGCTCTTGCTTTTTGGTCTTTCTGCACAATCGCCCATAATTCACCAAGAACTTCCGGTACGCCGTCACCGGACACGCCGGAAAGGACCATAACCTGCGAGCCAGAGGCTTTTTCAAGCGCGGCTTTTTTCTCAGCTATTTCGTCTTCAGTCAGGGCATCGCTTTTATTGAGGCCAAGGATGATTGGCTTGTCAATCAGCTCGCCACCATATTGGTTTACTTCACCCATAATGGTTTTATAGGCATCAACCACATCCTCTTGCGTGCCGTCGACCAAATGCAGCAACACACCACAGCGTTCAACGTGACCAAGGAAACGTGTGCCAAGGCCAATGCCTTCGCTTGCGCCTTCAATAAGACCCGGTATATCGGCCATGACAAATTCATGGGTTTTATACCCGACAACACCCAGTTGTGGGCGGATGGTGGTGAAAGGATAGTCAGCAATTTTAGGCCGCGCACGGGAAACCGCGCTTAGAAGTGTTGACTTTCCAGCGTTTGGCAGGCCTAGAAGCCCAGCGTCTGCTATCAGCTTAAGCCGGAGCACTACCCACATTTCTTCACCTTCACCGCCCGGTGTACTGCGCCGAGGGGCGCGGTTGGTGGATGTTTTGAAATGGGTATTGCCCAGTCCGCCATGGCCGCCTTTAACAAGGGTGAATGTATCCCCCTCGTTTTTCAGGTCAGCGATGAGAAACTCTTGTTCACCATCATAGATTTGCGTGCCGGCAGGTATTTGAAGGATCATATGATCCCCTGAAGCACCAGTCATGTTTTTACCCATGCCGTGCTGGCCTTTTGGCGCTTTATAATGGCGCTTATAGCGGTAATCAACAAGTGTATTGAGGCCAGTTATTGCCTCAAAAATAACGTCGCCACCTGTGCCGCCATCGCCGCCGTTAGGGCCACCAAATTCCACATAAGCTTCACGGCGGAAAGAAACAATGCCGTTTCCACCGGGGCCGCTTTTGATGAATATTCTTGTCTGGTCTACAAATCTCATGGGCCGTATGTATCAGATCCTTAACGAGCGCGAAACCCGCAGAAATGCCTATGTTGAAGTTTGGGCTGCTTTTATGTCGTCTTCGGCCCACCCGCTCCCCGCTTACCACCTGGCCCAAACTACGCCACAGTGTATTCTGGCGTGGTAGGGTAGAGGTGTGGCTGAACCGAATATGACCTTAAGCGACTATGCTTTAAAAGTAGCCTGTATGAAAAAGGCGGACCATAAGGCCCGCCTTTTTGCGAATACTAATAGTGGGTTTTTGCTGGTTTAGTTTACAACAGAAACAAAGGCTTTGTTGCCTTTGGTTTTGCGGAACTTAACCTGACCTTCAACGAGGGCAAACAAAGTGTGATCTTTTCCCATGCCAACATTGTCACCAGGGTACACTTTAGTACCACGTTGGCGGATGATGATGTTACCCGGGATAACAGTTTCACCGCCATATTTTTTAACACCAAGGCGACGGCCAATACTGTCACGGCCGTTATTGGTACTACCACCAGCTTTTTTATGAGCCATTAGAGTTTCTCCTTAATAAGGGCCGCTTACTCAGCCGTTTTCTTCGTTGCTTTTTTAGCGGGTGCTTTTTTGGCTGCTGGCTTCTTAGCCGCTGCCTCTTTAGCAGGCGCCGTCTTAGCAGGAGCAGCTTTTTCGTCTGCTTTCTTCGCTGCTGGCTTCGCTGCTGCTTTTTTAGCTGCGGCTTTACCAATTGCAGTTACACGAAGAACTGTAATTTCTTGGCGATGGCCTTTTTTCCGACGGTAGTTGTGGCGACGCTTCTTTTTAAAGACGATGATTTTCTTGTCTTTTTTCTGCTCAAGAACGTCGAGTGTTACGGTTGTGCCTGCAACAAGCGGCTCACCAACTGTAACGCCTTTTTCATCACCAACCATAAGAACTTGGTCGAGAACGATTGGCTTACCAACTTCGCCATCAAGTTTTTCAACTTTGATAACGTCACCTTCAGAAACGCGGTACTGTTTACCGCCTGTCTTTATGACTGCGAACATAAAATGTTCCTTCTATTGTTTCTGCCGCAGTAAACCGGGTGGTTTTAACCCTAGGTTATTAGTCCCACACTTTGGGCGGTTTCCGCTGGCGTTTATTAAAATGCCATACAGCTCATAGAATCAAATCTATGTGCCGAACGCGCGGAATATACGGGTATTGGGCGCAGAGTCAATGCCATACTTCTAAGAGGAACTGTCTTCTGATGCGGCAAGGCGCTTAAAGTTCGCTAACGGCCAATCGAACAGCGAAGCCCCCAAGCAAACTGGCAGTAAAAAAGCGTAAAAGCCGTTGCACGCGCGGCATGTTCGCCACTGTGCTGCTGGACTGTACAGTAAAGTAAGCTGCAACAAGCATAAAGCTGAGCCCGATACCGACAAAAATTAAACCGAGCAGTAGGGTTTGCAAGGCAACACTGCTGGCTAGTGGGTCAATGAATTGGGGTAAAAATGTAACGAAAAACAGGCCCAATTTAGGGTTCAGTAAATTAATGAACAAGCCGCGCCGGGCAATGCTGAAATATGTTGAGTGCGGACGAGACGTGGTGTCGGCGGTTTGCTTGCTGTGGTTGGTCAACATTTGATAAGCGATATAGAGCAGATAGGCTGCCCCGATATACTTTAATATTGTAAAAGCCTTAGGTGCCGCAGCTAAAAGTGCGGTGACGCCTGCTGTAGCGAGCGCAAGATGCACCATGCAGCCTAAAGAGATACCTGTAAGCGCAATCAGGGCGCCAGTCATACCTTTGCGTGCGGCTGAGGCTATTACATAGGTCATGTCAGGCCCCGGTGTTATGCCCATCATAAAGCTGGCTAGGAGAAAAGCGCCAAACAGGTCTGCTGGTGGTAATAGCATGGGGGCGTTTCCTCCTGCGCATTAAGGTGAGTGCCTGCTGAACGGCTATGAATGCGGCACTATTTACAGCAAAGAATAATGCTAGCGGCAGATTTTAGCCTTCGCAAGCTTATACTCTTTTTCAAGCCGGGCGACCATATCGGCTGTGGAGAGGATGCTTTTAACCGCACCAATGCCTTGGCCGCAGCCCCAAATATCTTTCCACGCTTTAGATTTTTCATCACCCCCTGAGCCAAAGTTCATTTTGGACGGGTCACTTTCAGGTAGGTTTTTTGGGTCCATGCCAGCAGCCTCAATAGAAGGCTTCAAATAGTTGCCATGCACGCCTGTAAACAGGTTGGTATAAACAATGTCGGCTGCGGCATGATCGACGATACATTGCTTGTACCGCTCGTCAGCATTTGCTTCCTCTGTGGCGATAAAGGCGGAACCAATATACCCAAAATCAGCGCCCATAGCTTGTGCTGCAAGCACCGCACCGCCGGTGGAGATAGAGCCTGAAAGTCCCACTGGGCCATCAAACCATTCCCGAATTTCCTGAATAAGGGCAAAGGGCGATATTGTACCAGCGTGCCCGCCTGCGCCTGAGGCCACGGCAATAAGGCCATCAGCGCCTTTTTCAATCGCTTTTCTGGCAAAACGATCATTGATAACATCATGCAGGACAATGCCGCCATATGAATGAATGGCATCATTCACTTCAGTCCGCGCGCCAAGGGACGTGATAACAATAGGCACTTTATATTTCACACACATTTCAACATCATGCATAAGCCGTTCGTTGGACGCATGGACGATCTGGTTGACGGCGAAGGGAGCTGCGGGCTTGTCTGGGTTGGCCTCATTATAGGCTGTAAGTTCTGATGTAATGCGTTGTAACCATTCTTCCAAAACCGGGCCTGGGCGTGCATTCAGCGCTGGAAAAGACCCGACAATGCCTGCTTTACACTGTGCGATAACCAAATCTGGGTTGGAGATAATAAAAAGTGGTGCTCCAATAACCGGGAAGCGCAGTTTGGTTAATTGCTCGGGTAAAGCCATGGTTATATTCCTTATTTGCAGAAGCCGCATCATGCGCCCTGTCGGGCGTATAGGCCGAATTTGTTCTTATATACTCTCTGGTTAGATAAATTTCTTCATTCACAAGTCCAGTTTTATTTTAACCCTCACCCGAAGCGGGCGCTGCACGGGCCAGAATAACACCGGCAATTAGCATAAGAATTCCTAGGGTGCGTTTCAGCCCCAGTGTTCTGATATCAACACCGAAAAGGCCAAAATGGTCAATCACTGTTGCAGAAACAATCTGTGCGACAACCACAAAGAAAATGGTATTCGCAACGCCAAACTGTGGCGTTAGAATGGTGACGGATATCACATAAAAAAGCACGATGAGCCCGCCGGTGAAATAAATCGGCGGTGCCTTGGCTATAAGAGTTAGGGAAGGCAACGGTGCTTTTGACACAAACACATAGATCGCTGCTCCCGCGATGGCTATAATGAAGAGAGCCAATACACTATAGGGTGCGTTGCCAATGGTTTTCCCCAAGCGACCATTCATTGCTGCCATAACGGGGATAAGGGCGCCTGCTGTGGCTGCCCATAAGGCGTATAGTAATGCAGGTTTGATCATGTGGCTTTACTTCCTTGAGACTGGTAGGTTTTCTCTATTTCATAAAGTGTATATAGCTTGGCTATGGTTAGATTAGAATTCATTAATCGTAACCTGCCTGCCAAGTATATCTGTGCCGAATTGCCGCAGTTAATGGTTTTTGGTGGAAAAAAAGCAGTTTCTTTATATGATGGATGAAACTTCGCGAGCAGTCAGGTTGCTGAAAGGGCATAGGATGAAAACATCTATTAAAACATTAGTGGCGGCAAGTTTGGCTGTGGCGGTTGTATCAATTGGGGTATCCGCAGCAGATGTTGCCAAGGGGGAACGGGTTTTCCGCAAATGTAAAGCGTGTCATTCCCTTGATGCCGGTAAGCGTAAGCTTGGCCCGACCCTGCACGGGGTGATTGGCCGTAAGGCAGGCATAGTTGAAAAGTTTAAATATTCTAAAGCGATGGCTGGGTCGGATTTGGTTTGGGATGAAGCAACTCTCAGTGCCTATTTGAAAGCCCCTAGGAAATTCCTGAAAGGGACAAAAATGACCTTTGGGGGCCTGCGCAAACCAGCAGACATTGAAAACCTACTGGCGTATTTGAAAGAAAATGGCGGGTAAGGTCGCTTAATCGCTTTAAGTGGAACACGCCGCCCCCTACCTAACCACCCCACAGTGTATCC
>JAESQS010000347.1 GCA_016765035.1 Kordiimonadaceae bacterium
CAAGACTCTGTTGCGCTGGAGCAGCGGCGAGACAATTTCATGGTGAGCCGCGCGCGACCCATGCCCGAGCTGCGGCCCGGCCCCCACATGGCATACGGGCCGGACAGATCGGCATTCAATCAACGCTGGGATAATGAGCGCCAAGCGGCAAATCAGCATGTAGCCGACCAGCAAGCAGCGCAAGCCAGAGAAGACCGTAAAGCCGCCTTTATGCAAGCGCGGCAAGACCAAACACACCAACGAACGCACACACAAACCCAAAACAAAGAAGGACGATAATTATGACTGAGAAAAATAATGGACCCGTGGATACATTGCGTGATGGCGCACTGAAAGCCACCATTTGGAAAAGAGAAGGTGAGAAACGGGATTACTTCACCACCAGTTTTGCAAAAACCTATCAGGACAAAGAAGGTAACTTAAAAGATGGGCACAGCTTTGGCAGCAATGACCTGCTGGGCGTTGCTGAACTGGCGCGACTTGCACACCAACGCAGTATGGAGCTGAAACGCGAGGAATTCATCAACGCTCGTCGTGATGACTTGTCCGGCACGCCAGAGCGAACGCAGGAAGTGCATACGCCTGTACAAACCCCAGTGCAATCTCAGGCCCCGTCACCCGTGCAACAGCCTGCACCAGCCCCGCAAGCGCCGGAGCCACAGCCAGTACAGGCCCCAGCCATGCCCGACATTCCGCCGCGTGGTTAAAATATAACCCCATAAAAATTAAGGGAATATGTACCTATATGTTTTCTGCATATAGGTATGATATCTCCCTTTTTCGTTTCCACTACTGGGGTACAAAATCTACATAAATATAAAACTAAAAAGGATAAAAACGATGGCGGATATAAAAACTGAGTATAGCAAATGCGCACGAAAGATATCTGAACAAGCTGCTCTGGATTATATAAGCCATCGGCCTGTCATAACCGTTGACTATGAAAAATACTCGCCCCTCCTTAATGACCCTGATTTAACCGAAGATCAAAAGCGTGAATTCCTGCAAGCTGTCTGGAATGTCGTGGTGGGTTTTGTTGATCTCGGCTTTGGCGTTCACCCTATTCAACAAGTACAAAATAGCTGTGGAGAATCCATGAATTTTCAGGAAGAGACCACACTTTTTTCCAATAATTCGTTAAACTCAAAAGGTACAAAATTAACCGACCAATTCGCTGATGCTACTGACCACACCGAAGGAGGCGCACCTAATGACTTTGGACTTACACGATAACAAACTCGCGGTCATTTATTGCCGGGTATCAAGCAAAAGCCAAACGGGCCTTGGTTCACAAGAGCACAGGTGCCGCCAATATGCGGAAGCCAAGGATTATAAAGTAGTTGGGACTTTCTTTGATGATGTAACGGGTGGTGGCGACTTTATAAAACGCAAAGGCATGGTGGATTTACTGGCTTTCCTAGACAAGCATATTGAAACCAACTTCATCGTCATTTTTGATGATCTCAAACGCTATGCACGGGATGTTGAATTCCATCTCAAGCTTCGCCGCTTAATGGCGGAGCGCGGTGCTGTGCGTGAATGTCTGAACTATAATTTTGAAGATACGCCAGAGGGCAAATTTAATGAAATTATCAACGCGGCCGTGGGTGAGCTAGACCGCCAACAAACCGCGCGGCAAAATAAGCAGAAAAGCATCGCCCGATTAGAGCAAGGATATGCTGTGTTTAACAGCGTTCCAATTGGCTATAAGTATGTGAAAGTCAAAGGCGGCAATAGTGAAGTCGTGAGGAAAGAGCCACTCGCCTCCATCGTACAAGAAGCCATGGAAGGGTTTGCGACGGGCCGGTTTGCCTCTCAGGTTGAAGTGAAGCGGTTTCTAGAATCCCAGCCTGAATTCCCCAAGCATTTCGCGGACGGCACCATTCGCCAGCAAAAGGTAGTAGATATGCTCCAGCAACATATGTACGCCGGATATATTGATGCACCCAAATGGGGTGTATCTTTACGTGACGCAAAACATGAGGGACTTGTTAGCAAGGCAACCTTTGAAGTCATAAAACAAAGACTTGCTGGCACACGATATGCCCCCGCCCGCACAGATCAACATGAAGACTTCCCATTGCGTGGGGCTGTTGCCTGTGGCTGCTGCGAAAAGCCCTTAAGAAGCGGCTGGTCAAAAGGGCGGAATAGAAAGCACGCATATTACCTATGCCACACGAAGAGCTGTGACATGTACGGCAAGTCCATCCGCCGCGCAGACATTGAAGGACGCTTTGAAGAACTGCTCGCATCACTGCAGCCTAATGAAAGCTTGTTCAAAGTTGCGATAGCCATGTTCCATGACTATTGGAATCAAATGCAAGAAAAAATGATTGCCCGCACTCAAACAGCCAAACAAGAAATTAAAAAAACAGAAGAACAGATCGAGCAACTTATCTCTCGCACCATGGAAGCTGGCAATGCGCGGGTAATTGCTGCCTATGAAAAGCGCATCGATGAACTTGAAAGAAAAAAGCTAGTTTTGGCTGAAAACGCTGCTAAAATGGCCCAACCAAGGGCTAACCTCAATGAAATGATAGAACCATCTTTGGTGTTTCTTGCAAACCCGCATAAAATATGGGCATCAGGACGGTTTGAACTTAAAAGAATGGTGCTAAAGCTGACCTTTTCGGAGCCATTGCTATACTGTCGGGAAACAGGGTATAGAACCCCTAAAACGACCTTACCTTTCAAGGTGTTAAGTGACTTTTGCACATCGAAATGTAGAATGGTGCCCCCGGTCGGAATCGAACCGACACTCCCAGAAGGAACGGGATTTTGAATCCCGCGCGTCTACCAATTCCGCCACAGGGGCCCCTGAAGATCATCAAAAAGGATCGTGAAGAATCATCTGGTAGAAGCGGCGCATCATAGTCACTTCGTTTTCATCGTCAAGGCGCTAAACACACCTACCCAAAAATCTTTTATGGTGATTGTGCATAGCGGGCACATTTGCTATGGCTTTCCCCTAAGGGGACAGAGCTAATGATCCGAAAACTATATGATTGGACGCTGGAAAAGGCGCGCAGCCCAGCCAGTGAAAAATGGCTGGCAGGCATTGCGTTTGCTGAAAGCAGCTTTTTCCCCATCCCCATTGATATTATGATGATCCCGATGATTTTGGCTGACAGGCTGAAAGCATGGCGGCTTGCCACCATTACGCTTATTGCCTCTGTGTTTGGCGGCATGGCTGGCTATGCCATTGGCGCCCTTCTGTTCGAAACCATTGGCCGCCCTATCATTGAATTTTACGGCTACGGCGACAAATACATCAGCTTTCAAAACCTGTATAACCAATATGGCATTCTTATTGTGCTGGTGGCAGGCTTTACGCCCATGCCGTTTAAAGTGGTGACCATTGCAAGTGGCGCAGTGGCCATGAACCCCTTGGTGTTTTTCCTTACAGCCATCCCGGCCCGCGGCGCACGGTTTTATTTGGTGGCGGCGCTACTCTATAAATTTGGGGGTCCGATTAAAGACTTCATTGAAAAACGACTTGGCCTAGTGCTTTCAGCCTTTATGATACTGGGCATACTTGGCTTTGTAGCCATCAAATTCATAGGATAAAAATGATACAGCGGCTTATTAGTTTTACAGACGAGCAACCGGTACTTTTCGCGGGTGTTGCTGCCGTTTTCATGCTTGGTGCGGCTTTCACCTTCCAAATGTTTGGCTATCCCCCGTGTGAGCTTTGCTGGTGGCAGCGCTACCCTTATATGGTTGCTATGGCGGTTTCGCTGGTAGGTATCGCGGTTAAGGCACTGCCGCAGAAATTCATACTCTTGCTTCTTGCTGCCATCTTCCTTGGCGACGCAGGCATTGCTGGCTTTCATGCAGGTGTTGAACAGCGCTGGTGGGAGGGGCTGGATACATGCTCTGGCTTTGTGAAATATACAGACAATATTAATGATACACTGAAGGCGATCATGGATGCGCCTGTTGTAAAGTGCGACGAAATAGCATGGTCCCTTTTTGGGATATCCATGGCAGTCTATAATATGTTGATTGTCCTCGGCATGGCATTTTTCTGTGTTAAAAAAGCCCAAAAGGCATAAGACAAAAAGCAAGATGAAAGCCCTAGCGCATAGTTGAGCAAAAACATGACAGAATATAAAGCGATTACAGCCAAGCAATCACCAGCCAAGCCTTTGCCGGGTGATAGGCCCACAAAAGCCGACACAGACCGCATGGTGCGTGTTGACCAGGCAGGCGAGTATGGTGCTGTGCGTATTTACGCAGGGCAACGCGCTGTCTTGGGCAGCAGCCACCCAAAAGCTGCCATGCTTACCCATATGTATGAGCAGGAAAAAGTGCATTTAGCGCGCTTTAACAAATTCATCAATGACCGCAATGTGCGCCCTACCCTAATGACACCTTTTTGGCATGTGGCAGGATTTGCCCTTGGTGCTGGCACAGCCCTAATGGGCGAAAAAGCCGCCATGGCTTGCACACAAGCCGTGGAAGAAGTCATAGATGGGCACTATCAAGAACAGCTTGATAAACTAGATGGTGCCGACCCTGAACTGGAAGAAGAAATAAAAGCTTTCCAAGCCGAAGAGCTAGAGCATAAACGCCTTGCAGAAGAAAATGGCGCTGAAGAAGCTTTAGGCTACCCCTTGCTTTCAGGCTTGATTAAAACAGGCTGCAAAGCCGCCATATGGATGTCCAAAAGAGTGTGATGGATTAGAGTACTCGGTTTATATGCACCGATGGCCCAGTGGGGCTATCCAGTGATACATTCAGGCCATCAACTTTCCAGTTCAATGTCCCAATATAAATAATCCCGCCAGCTTTCATGCAGATAGTTAGGCGGGAACAGGCGGCCATTCGCATTCAGCTCGTGGTGGGTGGGCTGATACGGCCACTGGCTGGGGTGCATGGACGATTCCCTTGGGGTTCGTCCGCCCTTTTTAATATTGCAAGATGCACAAGCCGCCGAAATGTTGCCCCAACTGGTGCGCCCCCCTTGGGACCGGGGGATAACATGGTCAAACGTCAAGTCCGCTTTACTCGCACAATAAACACAGCTGAACTTATCCCGTAGGAACAGGTTAAACCGCGTAAAAGCCGGATACTCAGGCTGTTTAACATAGTCTTTAAGCGCCAAAACACTGGGCAACCGCATAGACATCGAAGGCGAATGCACCAAAGTGTCATATTCGGAAACAATATGTACTTTTTCGAGGAA